>CATZYB010000105.1 GCA_958426095.1 uncultured Lachnospiraceae bacterium | reverse complement strand
CGGACGATTTCCACAAAGCGGCTGTACTGCCTGAGTGTCTCACATTTTTTTAATATCTCTGCGTGCTTCTCACTACTTATATTATACACTTTAACGATGAGTTGTAAAGCATCTTCTTCCGCCTCTTCCTTCTTTGCCACACACGGGCCCAAAAAAACGACCTTCGTATCCTCACCATAAAGCTTCTTTATAAGCCGTCCATGAGCCACCATCGGCGACACTACCGGAGCAAGAAACTTCACCAGCGACGGATAATACTTTTCGACCAGATCATTGACACTCGGACAGCAGGTTGTGATCATATTCGTCATCTGTCCCTCTGAAAGAATCCTCGCATATTCAGCCGTCACCAGGGCGGCGCCTTCCGCCGTCTCCCGGACCGCTGCAAATCCCAGCTTCAAAAGGCCATCCACAACCTGTCCCGGCGTCTCATAATCCATAATTCCCAGATAGGAAGGCGCAATCGAAACAACCACCCTTTCACCGGAACGGATATAATATTTGACCCGATCCAGATCGCTGACAAAGGTCTTGGCATTCTGCGGACAGACTTCCAGACATTTGCCGCACAAAATACAGTATTCCTTCATAATCTGTGCCTGAGCGTTCTTCACTCGAATCGCCTTCACCGAACATGAACGCACACATTTGTAGCAATGCTTGCAGCTCGCATTTTTAAAATCAATAATTTTCATAAACTCTCCCCCTACGTGTTACTTTCGCCCCTGAAATATTTTCTCAATTGTATGATATAAAACAGGAAGAGTTTTTCGCTCTTCCTGCTTTTATTATGAGTGATTTTTTAATTTCCGTTGACACTCCGTTTGACATAGCTTGTATGAAGCACTTCATGAGCCTTATGGCTTCCCGGTTCTCCAAAATACTCTTCGTAGACCTTCTTGATGGAAGGATTTTCATGAGATTTACGGATTGTCTTTGCCGCATCATTGTCATACAGCACTTTCGCACGGATACCCTGAACATCGACTGTATTGCGGACGGTTCCGGATACCTGAGGCTGACCACCGCCGTTGACGCAGCCGCCAGGGCAGCCCATGATCTCAATGAAGTGATAATCTGCTTCGCCGGCTTTTACTTTTTCAAGAAGCTGTCTTGCATTGCCAAGGCCGGAAGCTACGGCAACTTTCACATCCATACCGGCCACATTGTAAGTGGCTTCCTTGATTCCCTTTGTTCCGCGGACATCGACAAAATCCGGATTCTGAAGTTCTTCACCGGTCAATGTTTCCACCGCAGTACGAAGAGCTGCCTCCATAACACCGCCGGTTGCTCCGAAGATAACCGCCGCACCGGTAGATTCACCCAATGGGTCGTCAAAGCCTTCATCCGGCAGTTCGTTAAACCGGATACCAAGACGTTTGATCATGCGGGCCAATTCACGGGTTGTCATCGCATAGTCCACATCCGGTACGCCCGCCGCACTCTGGTCCGGACGACCGATTTCAAATTTCTTTGCCGTACATGGCATAATGCTGACACTGACGATCTTCTTCGGGTCGATACCCATCTTTTCCGCATAATAGGTCTTTAACACAGCGCCGAACATCTGCTGCGGGGACTTACAGGATGACAGATTTTCTGTCATATCCGGAAAGTAATGTTCACAGTATTTGATCCAGCCCGGCGAACAGGATGTGATCATCGGAAGAACACCGCCGTTCTGTACCCGGTCAAGGAATTCATGGGCCTCTTCCATAATGGTCAGGTCTGCACTGAAATCTGTATCAAAGACTTTATCAAAACCGATCCTCCGAAGAGCCGCAGCCATTTTACCTTCCACATCGGTACCCATCGGATAGCCGAATTCTTCACCGAGACCGGCACGCACCGACGGCGCTGTCTGAACGCAGACATATTTATCCGGGTCAGCGATGGCCGCAAGCACATCGTCAATATAATCTTTTTCTCTCAATGCTCCCGTCGGACAGACTGCAATACACTGTCCGCAGGATACACAGCTTGTCTCTCCAAGGCCCATATTAAAGGCGGAGCCAATATAAGTTTTGAAGCCACGCTCATTCGCTCCGATAACACCGATGCCCTGAACCTTTTCACAGACAGCCACACAGCGGCGGCAGAGAATACATTTACTGTTATCACGAATCATATGTGCGGCGGAAGTATCGATCTCACTCTCAAGCATCTCGCCGTCATATTTATGTTCATCGGTCACACCCAAATCCCGGCAGAGCTGCTGTAATTCACAGTTTCCGCTGCGGACGCAGGAAAGACATTCTTTCCTGTGATTGGAAAGAAGCAACTGAAGCGTCTTTTTCCGGGACTCTAAAACTTTCGGTGTGTTGGTCCATACTTCCATACCCTCGTTGATCGGGTAAACACAGGCAGTCACCAATGTTCTTGCCCCTTTTACTTCAACAACACACATACGGCAGGCGCCGATTTCATTAATATCTTTTAAATAGCATAAGGTTGGAATCTCTATATGCGCCAGTCTGGCCGCCTCAAGAATCGTGGAGCCGGCCGGAGCGGTTACATCCATACCATTGATTTTAATTGTAATATCGCCCATTTTTCTGCCCTCCATTACTCTTTATAAATTGCGCCAAAGCGGCATTTTTCCATACAAGCGCCACACTTGATACATTTATCCTGATGGATCATATGCGGTTCCTTAACCTTGCCTTCGATAGCTCCGGCCGGACAGGTTCTGGCACAGAGCGTACATCCACGGCATTTGTCCGCATCAATATGATAGGACAAAAGCGCCTTACAGACGCCGGCCGGACAACGTTTATCTACAACGTGGGCCACATACTCATCTCTGAAGTAACGCAGGGTGGACAATACCGGGTTCGGTGCAGTCTGACCAAGACCACAGAGGGAATTATCCTTAATATAGTAAGCCAGTTCTTCCAGACGATCCAAATCTTCCAATGTTCCCTGGCCTTTTGTAATCTTATCCAGAATCTCATACATACGTTTTGTACCGACACGGCACGGCGTACATTTTCCGCAGGACTCATCCACTGTAAATTCCAGGAAGAATTTGGCAATATCTACCATACAGTTATCCTCATCCATGACGATCAGACCGCCGGATCCCATCATCGAACCAATCTCGATCAGGTTGTCATAATCGATCGGAATATCAAAATGCTCTGCCGGAATACAGCCTCCGGATGGACCGCCGGTCTGAGCCGCCTTAAACTTCTTACCGTTTGGAATGCCGCCGCCGATTTCCTCAACAACAGTACGCAGCGTCGTTCCCATAGGAATTTCCACAAGACCGGTATTATTAATCTTACCTCCAAGGGCAAATACCTTCGTTCCTTTGGATTTCTCCGTACCCATGGACGCAAACCATTCGGCGCCGTTTAAAATAATCTGAGGAATATTCGCATATGTTTCTACGTTATTTAAAATTGTCGGGCTGGCAAATAAGCCTTTGACAGCCGGGAATGGCGGCCGCGGTCTCGGCTCGCCACGATTGCCTTCGATGGAAACCATAAGAGCAGTCTCTTCACCACAGACAAAAGCGCCTGCACCCAAACGTAAGTCGATATCAAAATTAAATCCCGTTCCGAAAATATCTTTACCAAGCAGACCGTATTCTCGGGCCTGAGCAATGGCGATTTCCAGACGTTTTACAGCAATCGGATATTCAGCACGGACATAAATATAACCCTGGTCTGCTCCAATGGCATAACCGGCGATGGCCATGGCTTCCAGAACAACGTGCGGGTCGCCTTCCAGAACAGAACGATCCATGAAAGCGCCCGGATCTCCCTCGTCGGCGTTACAACAGACATATTTCTGGACCTCGCCCCGGTTGGAGGATGCAAATTTCCATTTCAGGCCCGTCGGGAAACCGGCGCCGCCGCGGCCGCGAAGGCCACTGTCCAGAATGATCTGAATAACTTCATCCGGCGTCATCTCCGTAAGTACCCGCCCAAGGGCTTCATACCCGTTAGTTCCGATATATTCATCAATATTTTCCGGATTTATCACACCGCAGTTACGCAGAGCTATCCGATGCTGTTTCTTGTAAAAATCTGTTTCTGCAAGGGATTTTACACCATCATCCGTTAAGGTCTCATCATAAACAAGACGTTTAACGACACGGCCTTTGAGCAGGTGTTCTTCAACAATCTCCGGAATATCTTCCTCTTTTACCATCGAATAAAAAATGGCTTCCGGATAAACAACCATGATCGGACCAAGGGCGCACAGACCATGACATCCGGTCTGAACAACGGATACTTCTTTTGTCAATCCCTGTTTATCAAGTTCTCGTTTTAATCTCTCTAAAATTCTCTGGCTGCCGGAGGATGTACATCCTGTGCCACCGCATACCAGAACATGCGCACGATACATAGAACGCTACCTCCTGACTATAATCTTGTTTCGTTTAATGTATATTTTCCCAATACATGACCACGGACCAAATGCTGCTCCAGCATTTCCATAGCTTTATCCACGTTCATCTTTACATAAGTCACTTTTTCTTTACCCGGTTCCAGCACCTCGACAATCGGCTCATACTGACACAATCCGATACATCCGGTCTGAGTTACGACCACGTTGCTCATGCCTCTTTTCTGAACTTCATCGGATAATACATTAAGTACCGGTCTTGCGCCGCTGGCAATACCGCAGGTCGCCATACCGACAATGACCCGGGTCTGTCCCGAATCCTCGGAACGCATGCCGACTTTTCCCTGCATTTTCTCACGAATAGCTTTTAATTCTTCAAGCGATTTCATAATAATAGCTACCTCCTATTCAAATGATGGCCCCGCCATCCACGTCCATTTTATTCTCTGTTAAATATTCCCGTATGTATTCAGCCACCTCCGGCGTATCCAGAGGAATACCGCCGAGAATCTCTTTCATCTGCCGCGTATCCAAAATAAATTCCCTGTCATCATACCGATAAATATAACAAAATTCTACCTCCGGATGAAAATGGATCAGTGTATAGATCGTCCCACTGATATCGCCCAGAGGCATCCGGTCAATATGGCTCAATCGAAACTCTGCCCGAACAAGAGTACCCTCACCGACCTTCGAGTCAATCTGAAAATCCCCGTCCGCACTGAGCGCCGCCATCTTAAAAAAAGGAACTCCGAGTCCCACTTTTCGTGTTGTCCGCGTCGTAAAAAAAGGATCCTCCACCTGAGCAAGCTGCTCCTTCGTCATGCCGCAGCCGTCATCCTTAATAATGATCGTCAGCCGGTCCGTCAGATTATCTACCAGAACACGGATCTCCACAAGAGAGGCCCCGGCCCGGGTAGAATTTTCTGCTATATCAAGAATATTTAAAGAAATCTCTGTCATCATAACTTAGTCATATTTCGCCAGGATGGCTTCAACATCATCTACTGACAGACGTCCGTATACCTCGTCGTTGATCATCATGACCGGCGCCAGACCACAGGCTCCGACACAACGACAGGCATCCAGGGAAAACTTTCCATCCGGCGTACATTCACCGCCGACAATCCCCAGTAAATCCATAAGTTTATTATAAATATCTCCGGACCCTTTCACATAGCAGGCGGTTCCAAGACAGACAGAAATCTGATAACGCCCTTTTGGATTTAATGCAAACTGTGAATAAAAGGTTGCTACACCATAAATCTTTTCCAGAGGCACATGAAGCTCGTCGGAAATCATCGTCTGTACCTCAATCGGCAAATATCCGTAAATTTCCTGGGCCTTCTGCATGATCGGCATCAGAGAGCCCTTTTCTCCCTGAAGCTCATGAATTACAGAAAGCAGCGCCTCCTTCTGCTCTGCTGTTCCAGTAAACGGAACACTCTGTTTCTTACTTCCCAAAATAATCACCCCTTAATTAAAATCTGGTAATTAATTATACCACTATTTTTGTAAAATTTCCATATACATACGTGAAAACAATATACAATTTTTCCAATTTCATGGTATAATTATACTAATTGGTATAATCCATAAAATCAGGAGGAGCAATATGACAGTTCAATCCATAAAAGAATTATTAAACGCCCGCGTATTGGGCGGAGATTACATGCTTGACCGTGAAGTTTATACTGCCTGCGGATCAGATATGATGAGCGATGTCCTTGCCCATGTGGATGATCAGGCGGTCCTTATCACCGGTCTCTGTAACCCCCAGGTGCTTCGCACCGCAGAAATGATGGACATTGTCTGTGTCATCATGGTCCGAAACAAACAGCCGGATGACGCCATGATCCAGATGGCTGCTGAGCGGAATATTTGTCTGCTTGCCACGTCGCTGCCTATGTTTACAACCTGCGGACTTCTTTATGACGCCGGACTTCGGGGAGGTGGACAACATGGAAAATAGTCTCATGTCTTTAAAATATCATGTATCGCCTACGGACTTTACCCGGGCCGGAGAGGCAAGCAGCGACGTAAAGAATAAACTAAAAAAGCTTGGTGTGCCACCGGAAATCATTCGAAAAGTTGCCATTGCCATGTATGAAGGTGAGATCAATATGGTCATTCATGCCAACGGCGGCGACATTTCCGTCGACATTACACCGGATGCCATTTTTATGGAATTAAAAGATGTCGGTCCCGGCATTGAAGATATTGATAAAGCCATGCAGGCCGGTTATTCCACCGCCCCGGATAATGTTCGTTCCCTCGGTTTCGGCGCTGGTATGGGTCTTCCAAATATGAAAAAAAATTCCGATACTATGGATATCCAGACTGTGCTTGGTCAGGGAACAACCGTGACGATGACCGTAAATATGCCGGAATAACCGAATATCGAGAACTATCAGAAAGGATGGTGTGTTTATGGATGATCATAAGTTTTTCCACTCCGTCTATTTAAATGAAGAATTATGCAATGGCTGCATCAACTGCATCAAACGATGTCCTACTCAGGCGATCCGTGTACGCAACGGCAAGGCCGTCATTACAAGCCAGTTTTGTATTGACTGCGGCGAATGTGTACGCATCTGCGCCCATCATGCCAAACGCAGCCATTATGACCGACCGGATATTCTCAGCAGCTTCAAATATACTGTGGCACTTCCGGCGCCGTCCCTGTACAGCCAATTTAATAATCTGGATGATATCAACATCGTCTTGACCGCTTTGATCTACATGGGTTTTAACGATGTTTTTGAAGTGGCCTCCGCTGCAGAGATCGTCTCAGAAGTATCCCGGAAATATATCGATGAACACCCTGAAAAATGGCCTCTGATCAGTACGGCCTGTCCTTCAGTGGTCCGTCTGATCCGTGTACGCTTTCCGAATCTGATCGACCATCTGCTGCCTATCAACCCACCAGTAGAGGTTGCCGCCCGGCTGGCCCGGAAATACGCTGTTGAAAAAACGGGTATGGCCCCGGAAGATATCGGCATCATTTTTATTTCTCCGTGCCCTTCCAAGGTTACCTACGCAAAGGAACCTCTCGGAACAGCAAAAAGTGATATTGACGGTGTTCTTGCGATCAAGGATATCTATCCGATACTCCTTCCGCTTATGGTAGAAGCGGAAAAATCACCAAAAAATTTGTCCCGGGCCGGTCAGATCGGTGTTGGATGGGGCAGCCACGGCGGCGAGGCTGCCGGCATTATTACGGACAACTACCTGGCTGCCGACGGTATCGACAATGTTATCCGTGTCCTTGAGGATTTGGAGGATGAGAAATTTTCAAACCTGTCATTTATTGAACTTAATTCCTGCGACGGCGGCTGTGTCGGCGGTGTCCTTACCGTAGAAAATCCATATGTCGCTCAGGCAAAACTTAAAAAGCTGAACCGCCATCTTCCGGAAGTTGTCACTCATGCACCTGCCGATCTGGCAGAAGATGAGATCAACTGGACCGAGGATGTTGAATATCTGCCGGTATACCGTCTCGGCACTTCCATGAAGGAAAGTATTATGATGATGAACCGGGTCGAACGGCTCTGCCAGAAATTCCCAGGTCTGGACTGCGGCGCCTGCGGGGCTCCGACCTGTAAAGCTCTGGCAGAAGATATTGTCCGCGGAAAAGCCAATGAAACTTATTGTATTCATATATTAAAGGATCAGATCCACTCTCTGACCCGCAGTATGAATTCCCTGGTCAACAGCGCTTCCGCCTACGAAATGAAGGGAAATGACTATCGTTACATATTTAAGCAATATCTGAAGACACTCCTTGCCGATATATCCCTTCTGGATGCTGCGCTGAACCTTAATAAAGAAGATAAGGATGAATACCAATGACTGTACAGGATTTAATCAACGCAAATCTGTTCCAACTAAAAAACGCCGGTGATGACCTTGACAGGGACATCACCGTGCCATTCTGCTGCGACCTTTTAAGCGTTGCCATGGGAAAGGCACCCGCCGGCTGTGCCTGGGTCACTGTCATGGCAAATATCAATACTCTGGCCGTCGCCTCACTGACCGACGCTGCCTGTATCATTCTGGCCGAGGACGCCTTTGTGGACGATGTCACCCTCGCCAAAGCGGAAATGCAGGGAATCACCTTGTTTTCTACCGGGCTTCCGATTTTTGATGCAGCACTGAGTATTTACCAAAAAATAAATTCGTGATGCGTCTGACCTACGACCTTCACATCCACTCCTGTCTTTCTCCCTGTGGGGACAATGATATGACTCCCGCCAATATTGCCGGTATGGCCGCTGTCAAAGGACTGGATATCATTGCCGTGACCGATCACAATTCCTGCAAAAACTGTGCTCCGGCCATGAAAATGGCCGGAGAATACGGCGTTATTGCCCTGCCCGGCATGGAATTGTGTACAGAGGAAGAAGTCCATGTTGTCTGTCTCTTTCCCGATTTATATGCAGCCATGGATTTCGACGGCTATGTCTATGACAAAATGCTGAAAATTCCAAATAAAGAAAAAATCTTCGGCGAACAGCTTCTGTATAATGATATGGACGAAATTATAGGAAAAGAACCGAATCTTCTCCTCTGTAATACATCCATCCGATTTGATGAAGTTTACGCTCTCACAGAAGAACGCAGAGGCATTATGATCCCGGCCCACGTCGATAAAACAACCAACAGTCTGATCGCAAACCTTGGATTTATCCCGCCGGACAGCCAGTTCACC
>CATZYB010000104.1 GCA_958426095.1 uncultured Lachnospiraceae bacterium | reverse complement strand
GAAAGCTGAGCGGAGAAAAAGAAAATCTGAGCATCCGATATGAACCGAGTATTGATGCAGTGTGTTTTGAAGAACAATTATTTTTACGCCGTGAAAATGATTTGAAATTGAAATCAACAACCATCGGACCCCACAGAGATGATATGGGATTTTATATCGACGGTATGAATGTGCGAAGATTTGGATCTCAGGGACAGCAGAGAACGGCGGCTCTGTCATTAAAATTGGCGGAGATTGATTTGGTTAAATTGATGATTAAAGATACACCGATTTTATTATTGGATGATGTTTTGTCTGAACTGGACAGTTTTAGGCAAAACTATTTATTGGAGAGCATCCGTCAGATCCAGACAGTCATAACATGTACAGGATTGGATGAATTTATACAAAATCGATTTAATATAGACAAAGTTTTTAGAGTAAAAGATGGATCAGTTGAAAACCAACAGCAGGAGGTTAAAGATGAGTGATAATTATAGTGCGGATCAAATTCAGATTTTAGAGGGCCTGGAGGCTGTTCGAAAAAGACCAGGTATGTACATCGGAAGCACTTCCTCAAAAGGCCTCCATCACCTTGTCTATGAGATTGTTGACAATTCAGTCGATGAGGCTTTGGCTGGTTACTGTGATACGATCACAGTAACGGTCAATAAAGATAATTCAGTAACTGTTGTTGATAATGGACGTGGTATTCCTGTAGATATTCAGGAGAAAGCCGGAAGACCTGCCGTGGAAGTCGTTTTTACAATTCTTCATGCCGGCGGAAAATTCGGCGGTGGAGGATATAAGGTTTCAGGGGGGCTTCATGGCGTGGGAGCCTCTGTCGTCAATGCCCTTTCGGAATGGCTGGAGGTCGTTGTCTATAAAGACGGCAAGAAATATAAACAGCGTTATGAGCGCGGAAAAGTTATGGAAGATATGCAGGTCCTCGGCGATACGGAAAAACATGGAACAAAAGTAACCTTTAAACCAGATAAACAGATTTTTGAAGATACGGTTTATGATTTTGAAATTTTAAAAGAACGTCTGAGAGAAACCGCCTTTTTGACAAAAGGTTTAAAGATTATTTTGATTGATGACCGTGAGGATCAGCCGGTAGAACGGATTTTCCACTATGAAGGCGGTATTAAGGAATATGTGGAATATCTGAATCGTCCCCATGATGTCTTATATCCGGAGATTATTTATTGCGAAGGAACAAAAGACGATGTTTATGTCGAAGTTGCGATGCAGCATAACAATTCTTATACAGAAAGCTGTTATAGTTTTGTTAATAATATTATCACACCGGAAGGAGGTACTCACCTGATCGGATTCCGTAATGCTCTGACAAAGACATTTAATGACTATGCCAGAAAAAATAAACTCCTTAAAGACAGCGAACCGAATCTTTCAGGTGAAGATATCCGTGAAGGCCTGACGACGATCATAAGTATTAAGATCGGAGAGCCTCAGTTTGAAGGTCAGACAAAACAAAAACTCGGAAATAGTGAAGCCAGAGGTGCGGTAGACAGTATTGTCAGTGAACGTCTGATGATTTTTCTTGAACAGAATCCTACTGTCGGAAAGATGATTGCCGAAAAAGCAGTTTTGGCTCAGAGGGCCAGAGATGCTGCCAGAAAAGCCAGAGATCTGACCCGGCGAAAAACAGCTTTGGAAACAATGAGCCTTCCCGGAAAGCTGGCCGACTGTTCAGATAAGGACCCGGCGAACTGTGAAATCTATATCGTTGAGGGAGATTCCGCCGGAGGTTCCGCAAAGACAGCCCGTTCCCGGGCAACGCAGGCAATTTTGCCGCTTCGCGGAAAGATTTTGAACGTGGAAAAATCTCGTCTGGATAAGATTTTGGTAAATAATGAAATTAAGGCAATGATCACGGCCTTTGGCACAGGTATTCATGAGGAGTTTGATATTTCAAAACTCCGTTATCATAAAATTATTATTATGACAGATGCCGATGTGGACGGCGCTCATATTGCAACTTTATTATTAACCTTCTTTTATCGTTTTATGCCGGAACTTATCAAGCAGGGCTATGTTTATCTGGCACAGCCGCCGCTGTATAAGGTAGAAAAGAATAAAAAAGTATGGTATGCCTATGACGATATTGAGTTGAATAATATTCTGACAGAAATCGGTCGTGATCAGAATAACCGAATTCAGCGTTATAAAGGTCTTGGAGAGATGGACCCGGAACAGTTATGGGAGACAACTATGGACCCGGATAAACGAATTCTTTTAAAAGTAACTATGGATGATGCGAAGCTTGCTGCACTTAACGATACGTTTAACGTATTGATGGGAGATAAGGTAGAGCCGCGTCGTGAATTTATCGAGACTCATGCAAAATATGCACGGAATCTGGATATTTAATAGATGGAGGAAACCGTAAATGGATGATTTAAGTAATGTTTTTGACAAGGTTCAGGAAGTGGACCTTCAGGAAACAATGGAACAATCTTATATCGAATATGCCATGAGTGTTATCGCCTCCAGAGCATTGCCGGATGTAAGAGATGGTTTAAAACCTGTACAGAGACGTATATTGTATGCAATGATTGAGCTGAATAACGGGCCGGATAAGCCGCATCGTAAATGTGCGCGTATCGTCGGTGATACAATGGGTAAATATCACCCTCATGGCGATTCATCAATTTATGGCGCCCTTGTAAATCTGGCTCAGGAATGGTCCACCAGATATCCTCTGGTGGACGGTCATGGAAATTTTGGTTCCGTTGATGGTGACGGTGCGGCGGCCATGCGTTATACGGAAGCGAGATTGAGTAAGATTTCTATGGAAATGCTTGCAGATATCAATAAAGACACCGTTGATTTCGGACCGAACTTTGATGAGACAGAAAAGGAACCGATTGTACTTCCTTCCCGGTTTCCGAATCTTTTGGTCAATGGTACGACAGGTATTGCCGTCGGCATGGCTACAAATATTCCGCCGCATAATCTTCGGGAAACCATCGATGGCGTTTTAAAAATTATTGAAAATAAGGTTGAAAATGACCGGGATACGGAGATTGAAGAAATTCTGGATATTATCAAAGGACCGGATTTTCCGACAGGCGCCATGATTCTCGGAAAGAACGGTATTAACGAAGCTTACCGTACCGGACGGGGCAAGATTAAAGTGCGTGCTGTCACTGAAATCGAGCCGATGGGAAATGGCCGTCAGAGAATAGTTGTCACTGAGCTTCCATATATGGTCAATAAGGCAAAATTAATTGAAAAGATTGCCGAATTGGTCCGTGATAAGAGGGTTGAAGGTATTTCTGACTTGAGAGATGAATCCAGCCGTGAGGGTATGCGGGTCGTTATTGAGTTAAAAAAAGATGCCAATCCGAATATCATTTTGAATCATTTATACAAACATACACAGCTTCAGGATACATTTGGTGTAATTCTCCTTGCGTTGGTGAATAATGAACCGATGATTCTGAATCTGAAACAGATTCTTGAATTATATCTGAAACATCAGGAAGAAGTTATTACACGCCGTTCAAAATATGAGTTAAATAAAGCTGAGGAACGGGCGCATATTTTGGAAGGGTTATTGATCGCTCTGGATAATATCGACGAAGTCATTCATATTATCCGTTCTTCTAAAAATGTGGCCGAAGCGAAAGAAAAGTTAATTCAGAGTTTTGGTCTGACAGATGTTCAGGCCCAGGCTATTGTTGATATGCGTCTTCGTGCTTTGACCGGTTTGGAACGGGAAAAGCTGGAAGGTGAATATGCTGAGTTGGAATCAAAAATTGCCGAGTTAAAAGCTATTCTTGGCGATGAAAAACGCCTTCTCGGCGTCATCCGCGATGAGATCACAGTCATCCGGAATAAATATGGTGATGACCGCAGAACATCCATCGGTATTGATGATGAGGAAATCACTATTGAAGATTTGATCAAAAAAGAAAATACGGTCATTACGATGACAAAACTCGGATACATTAAACGGATGACCGTTGATAATTTCCGGAGTCAGAATCGTGGCGGTAAAGGTATTAAAGGCATGTCTACTTTAGACGATGATTATATTGAGGACCTGCTTATGACAAGTACCCATCATTATATCATGTTCTTTACCAATAAAGGAAAAGCTTACCGAATCAAAGCTTATCAGATTCCTGAATCATCCAGAGTAGCCCGGGGAACAGCTATTGTAAATATTCTTCAACTGGAACCTGGAGAAAAGATTACGGCGATGATACCTATTCGTGATTTTGATCAGGATGTTTTCTTATTTATGGCAACAAGGAAGGGAATTGTAAAGAAAACTTCAATTAAAGAATATGACCATATAAGAAAAACCGGTATTATTTCTATTAATTTAAAAGAAGATGACGAATTAATTGAAGTCAAGGTGACGAATAATGAAAATGATATTTTCCTGGTAACAAAGCATGGAAAATGTATTCGTTTTAATGAAAATGATGTGCGTCCGACTGGCCGTACTTCAATGGGTGTCATCGGCATGACTTTGGATGCGGATGATGAGATTATCGGCATGCAGCTGGACAGCCAGGGAGATTCTTTATTGATCGCTTCCGAAAAAGGTATGGGTAAACGAACAGCTCTGAGTGAGTTTAACTGTCAGCATCGCGGCGGCAAAGGTGTTCTTTGCTATAATATTACGGAAAAGACGGGAAATGTTATCGGTGCAAAGGCTGTTAATGACAGTCATGAGATTATGATGATTACTTCCGGCGGAATTATTATACGTATGCCTGTTAATGGTATTTCAAAGATTGGTCGTTATACTTCCGGTGTGAAGCTGATGGATATCGATGTGGAAAATGACATTAAAGTTGCAAGTATTGCAAAGGTCCGGGAAGCTGATGAGGAAGTTCATGAAGAAAGAGAAGAGACAGGTGGAGAAGCCGAATGAAGATAACATATATTCATCATAGTTGTTTTGTTGTCGAGGTTGAGGATTGTATATTTGTATTTGATTACTATAAGGGGCAATTGCCGGAGTTTGATAAGAATAAGAGGATTATCTTTTTTGTGAGTCATGGTCATGGCGATCATTTTAATCCGGCTATCTATCAATATGCAGAATACAATGACTACGTCACTTATGTTCTTTCAGATGACGTACGGCATAGTTTAAGTTTTGCTGTACGTCTCGGAACCGGTGGAGAAAATACCATTTTTGTGGATAACGATAAATTATTGTATCTAAATGTGGATAACCGGGGAGTTTCCAAGAAAGAAGGAGGTTCACGGGACATAAAGATAGAGACATTGAAATCTACGGATGAAGGTGTGGCATTTCTCATTGAATATGCCGGAAAGTCTATCTATTTTGCCGGGGACTTACACTGGTGGTCCTGGATGGGCGAAAGTGAAGCAGACAGAGAACGCCGGGAAAGAGAATATAAGCATGAAATGAATAAAATCAAAGGACGTCATTTTGATGCGGCTTTTGTCGTACTCGATCCGCGGCAGGAAGAGCATTACTGGTGGGGAATGGATGAGTTTATGCATACGGCTGACGCTGATGTTGTTTTTCCGATGCACTTCTGGAAAGACTATAAGCTGATTCAGAAATTTAAGGATGGTAAATCCGCTGAAAGTTATAAGGACCGGATTATATCCATTAATGAAGAGGGACAGGTTTTTGAGATATAAAATCTGTGTTAAACAGGGAATGTATTAACATTCCCTGTTTATTTGACAAAGTTCATGCACAGTGATAATATAAGAAACTGTTTTGAAGAGTAAAAATATGTCATGGGATGAAAAGAGGAAGAAAAATGACAGCAATATTAGCAATTTCAGTAGCATTGATCATGGGATTATTAATGACCCGTATATTAAGACCGTTAAAATTACCGGATGTTACGGCATATTTGATTGCCGGAGTTTTAATCGGGCCTTATGTTCTTGGACGTTTAAATATACCGGGGATAGGATTTGTATCAACCAGTGATGTGGAGCAGTATGCTTTGATTTCAAATGTAGCATTGGGATTTATTGCTTTTACGATCGGTAATGAATTTCGCCTGTCACAATTGAAAAATATTGGACGTCAGGCTATGATCGTTGGTATTGCTGAAGGATTGGTTGCGTCTTTATGTGTAAACGTAGCAATGCTTGTGCTGCATATCTTCCTTGGGGATAAGCTGCCGATTACAACAGCCATTACATTGGGAGCTATTGCAACAGCGACAGCTCCGGCAGCTACATTAATGGTTGTACGTCAGTATAAGGCAAAAGGAAAATTAACCGATATTCTTCTTCCGGTCGTTGCTCTGGATGATGCAGTGGCCCTGATGGTATTTGCTGTTTCTTTTGGTGTAGCTATGGCTTTAAAAGACGGCGCTTTTAATATGACATCGATTTTAGTTGAACCTTTTCTGGAGATTATCCTTTCATTAATTGTCGGAGCATTCATGGGATGGCTGCTGACTCAGTTGGAAACCTTGTTTAATTCTAACAGTAATCGTCTGTCACTGACTATTGCCTTTGTATTTTTGACAGTTGGAATTTCTATGCTGGAATTTGATATTGGCGGCATACATATTGCATTTTCTTCATTGTTAGTCTGCATGATGCTCGGAACGATCTTTTGTAATATATGTCCATTATCGGAAGATTTGATGGAAAAATCAGACCGGTGGACGGCGCCTTTATTTGCATTGTTTTTTGTTATCAGTGGCGCGGAGCTTGAATTGAGCGTTTTTTCAGATATAAGTATTGTCATCATAGGCGTTGTTTATATTATATTCCGGTGTATTGGTAAATATCTGGGCGCATGGTCCAGTGCAAAAGCGGCCGGATGTGATCCTGTGGTTCAGAAATATTTAGGAATCACACTTTTTCCACAGGCTGGAGTTGCTTTGGGAATGTGTATAACAGCAGCCGCAAAATTTGGTGCGGAAGGAGCAATGATCCGAAATATTGTTCTTTTCTCAGTATTGGTTTATGAACTTGTAGGTCCATCGATGACAAAGTGGGCTTTGAAGAAGACCGGAGATATTCAGCCGAAGAGTGCAGAAGTTATTAACCGAAGAGCTATGAAACTGCAGGAAGCAGAAGGTAAGAAGAAAGTAGTAAAATAGAATAAGATCATTAGAATTCTTCTATATACAAATGGAGGTTTAAAGATGAGAGATATATCTTGTCATAGAATTAGTGATACTGTTCGGGATATGTGTATTCAGGCAACCCATTTTTTATCAGACGATATGGCAAAAGCTATGAATCACGCTATAGAAACAGAGAAATCCCCTTTGGGAAAACAGGTATTGAAACAGCTTGAAGATAATTTAAAAATTGCGGGTGAAGAAATGATTCCAATCTGCCAGGATACGGGCATGGCTATTTTATTTGTGGAAATGGGTCAGGAAGTGCATATTGTGGATGGTGTATTGGAAGAAGCAATCAATGAGGGTGTTCGCCGGGGATACACAGAGGGGTTTTTGCGTAAATCTGTCGTTGAAGATCCGATTTATCGTAAGAATACAAATGATAATACACCGGCGATTATTCATTATCAGATTGTTCCGGGAGATTCCTTTAAGATCACATTAGCGCCAAAAGGATTTGGCAGTGAAAATATGAGCAGAATCTGTATGCTTAAACCGGCAGATGGCATCGAGGGTGTTAAGAAGGCTATTCTTGAAACTGTAGATGCGGCCGGACCAAATGCCTGTCCGCCTTTGGTTGTTGGCGTTGGTATCGGCGGAGATTTTGAAAAATGTGCTTTAATGGCGAAACATGCATTAACCAGAGAGGCCGGAAGCCATTCAGATATTCCTTATGTAAAAGATTTGGAAATAGAAATGCTCGAAAAGGTAAATCAATTGGGTATCGGACCTGGAGGTCTTGGCGGTACAGTAACAGCCATGGCTGTAAATATTGAGACTTATCCAACACATATTGCCGGTCTTCCTGTGGCGATTAATATATGCTGCCATGTAAATCGGCATGTAACACGGGAATTATAAAGTTTTAAGGAGAGAACGAAATGGAAAAACATATTAGTGCACCCTTAAAAGATGAGACGATCAGAGAATTAAAGTCAGGAGATTATGTTTATATTTCCGGAATCATTTATACAGCCAGGGATGCAGCACACAAACGAATGTATGAGGCGATGCTTTCAAATGAAGATATCCCTATGAATTTGGAAAATAATATTATTTATTATATGGGTCCTTCACCGGCCAGAGAAGGACGGCCAATCGGTTCTGCAGGTCCGACAACGAGCAGTCGAATGGATAAGTATGCTCCGAAATTAATGGATTGTGGATTAAAAGGGATGATTGGTAAAGGAAAACGTTCTAAAGAAGTCGTAGACGCTATTATGCGTAATAAGGCTGTTTATTTTGCAGCGGTTGGCGGAGCAGGAGCTTTATTGTCAAAGGCAATAAAAAAATCTACGGTTATCGCTTATGATGATTTGGGAACAGAAGCTATACGAAAATTGGAAGTAGAGAATCTTCCTGCAATTGTGGTTATCGACTCAGAAGGAAATAATCTTTACGAAACTGTTGTTAAGGAATATCGGTATATATAGTTTTTACTATATATAATGTTAAAAATATAAAAAAATCTATATCTTGTGGCGTAAAAAAAAATTAAAAAAATATGAAAAAAATACGTTGACAAGAAGGATTAATATGTATTATAATAGACAAGCACTGAAAAAGTGCGTTAAAAATTTCATAATTTTTAATTGTTCGGAGAAGTACTCAAGAGGCCGAAGAGGTGCCCCTGCTAAGGGTATAGGTCGCTAACGCGGCGCGAGGGTTCAAATCCCTCCTTCTCCGCTTTGAATATAAAAAATATTCAAAAAAAAATAAAAAAAGATGTTGACAAACGCTTGTAACTATGTTATCCTGTAAAAGTTGCACGACAGAGAAAAGCAACATCAAAAAATGGACATTGACAATTAAACAATAAAACAATCCCGAAAGTTCTTTAAAGAGAATTTCAAAAAAACGAATGGTGCCGGAAGGCACTCCAAAGCAGTAAAAAACGGGAAGATAACAGCTAGTTGTCATTCTGTTAGGATATGAACATGAGAGTTTGATCCTGGCTCAGGATGAACGCTGGCGGCGTGCTTAACAC
>CATZYB010000103.1 GCA_958426095.1 uncultured Lachnospiraceae bacterium | reverse complement strand
TCATAGGCCATTAATGAAGCTGTTTTGCAAGTTCTTCTGCACCAGCCTCTAGTGCCTGATTAATACCGGCAGGATTCTTGCCGCCTGCCTGAGCCATGTTCGGACGTCCACCGCCGCCGCCGCCGACAAGCTTAGCCACTGCTTTGATCAGATTGCCGGCATGTGCGCCCTTCTTCATGGCACCGTCTGTTGCCATAGCAAGAAGGCTTACTTTGCCGCCGTTTTCAGATGCCAGAAGAATAACACCGTCACCAAGTTTAGCCTTCAGCTGATCGCCCAGATTCATCAGTTCCTGCATATCAATATCTTTGACATGTACAGGCAGGAAGGAAACACCATTCACATCCTTCACCTGATTCATGACATCGCCCATGGCATCCTTCGCCATCTTATTCTTCAGCTGATTATTCTCCGCTGTTAATGTCTTGATTTCTTCGTGCAGACCTTCAATACGTTTTACAAGCTGAGCAGGATCACATTTTGCAGCCTTGACAGCTTCATGAAGTTCCTTTTCAACTTCCTTATAATACTTAAATACGCCGTTGCCTGTCAGGGCTTCAATACGACGTACACCTGCTGCGACACCTGTCTCGGAAATGATCTTGAAGGCAGCAATAGAAGCTGTATTATCTGTGTGTGTACCACCGCAAAGCTCTTTAGAGAAGTCACCCATGGATACAACACGAACATCATCACTGTATTTCTCACCAAAAAGTGCCATAGCACCTGTCTTCTTGGCATCTTCAATGTTCATAACCTTTGTCAGAACAGGAAGACCCTTGGCGATTTCTTCGTTCACGATAGCTTCAACTCTGTCCAGTTCTTCCTGTGTCAGTGCTGAGAAATGTGTAAAGTCAAAACGCAGTTTATCCTGATTGTTAAAGGAACCTGCCTGCTCTACATGGGAACCGAGGACAATTCTCAGTGCCTTCTGCAGCAAATGAGTTGCACTGTGGTTCTTGGCTGTGTCGCTTCGCTGCTCTTTGTTGATGGCAAGCTTCACAACATCGCCCTTCTTGAACATACCGCTTGTTACAACACCGATATGGCCAATCTTGCCGCCCAGAAGTTTAACGACATCCTTAACCTCAAATGTACCTTCAGGACCTGTGATCACACCTGTATCTGCCATCTGACCACCGCTTGTCGCATAGAAAGGTGTCTCTTGTGTAATGATCGTACCTGTCTGACCGTCTGTCAGGGCATCTGTCAATTCTGTCTCTGTTGTCAGAACAGTAATTGGGGATTCACACTCTGTCTTCTCATAACCCACAAACACGCTTGTCACTGAAGGATCGATTTCATCATAAACAGTGGCATCCTTACCCATGTAATTAGATACCTTACGGGCATCTCTTGCTTTCTGACGCTGCTCCTGCATACATACAGTAAAGCCTTCTTCATCAATATCATAACCCTTTTCCTCAAGGATCTCCTTTGTCAGATCCATTGGAAAACCATAAGTATCATAAAGCTTGAATGCATCTGCACCGTCAAGTACCTTCTTGCCTTCAGCTGACAGTTTCTCTTCCATCTCATTCAGAATACTGAGACCCTGATCGATAGTCTTGTTGAATTTATCTTCTTCCTGTGTCAGTACATTAAAAATAAATTCCTTCTTCTCTTCCAGTTCCGGATAACCGTCCTTGGATGTCTCAATGACTGTTTCACTGAGTTTTGCAAGGAACTTGCCTTCAATACCAAGAAGTCTTCCATGTCTTGCCGCACGTCTGATCAAACGACGGAGCACGTAGCCACGGCCTTCATTGGATGGCATAATACCATCAGAGATCATAAATGTTGCTGAACGGATATGGTCTGTAATGATACGGATAGAAACATCTGTTTCATGCTTCTCAAGATACTTCACACCTGCCAGATCGCAGACTTTGTTGCGCAGTGCCTGAATTGTATCCACATCAAAAATAGAATCCACATCCTGAACAACCGAAGCCAGACGTTCCAGTCCCATGCCTGTATCAATATTCTTGTATTCCAGTGTGGAATAATTTCCGTGTCCATCATTATTAAACTGGGTAAATACGTTGTTCCAGATTTCCATATAACGGTCGCAGTCGCAGCCTACCGTACATCCCGGTTTGCCGCAGCCATATTTTTCACCGCGATCATAATAAATTTCGGAACACGGTCCGCAAGGACCTGCGCCATGCTCCCAGAAGTTATCTTCCTTGCCGAAACGGAAAATACGTTCCGGTGCGATACCGATTTCTTTATTCCAGATATCAAAGGCTTCATCGTCATCCAGATAAACGGACGGATAAAGACGGTCTTCTTCCAGACCTACAACCTTTGTCAGAAATTCCCAGGACCATGCAATAGCTTCATGCTTAAAATAATCGCCAAAAGAGAAATTCCCAAGCATTTCAAAAAATGTTCCGTGACGGTCTGTCTTACCGACATTTTCAATATCGCCGGTACGGATACATTTCTGACAGGTTGTCACCCGGTAACGCGGAGGAATCTCCTGACGGGTAAAATAAGGCTTTAATGGGGCCATACCCGAATTAATTAATAATAAACTATTGTCATTATGAGGGATCAAAGAAAAACTGTTCATCTTCAAATGTCCCTTGCTCTCGAAGAAATTGAGAAACATACTTCTCAATTCATTCAAACCATACTGTTTTCTCACCTGTTTCAGCCTCCTGTATATTCAATTCTTTGATTCGCTTAGAAAAATTTCGCTGGTCCTTCTGCCTCTGCATAACATCAAAAAGAAAACCAGCAGAAATAAACTCTGCCAGTTTTCTATTATAAAATTATTTAGATTCTTTGTAAATAGTATTTCAAGCTTTTTTAATGCCGTCCGGCCAGTTCTTTTGTAATTTCCTTCCAGGTTACGCCCCGTTCAGCCATGAGGACCATCATGTGATAAAGGAAATCACAGATTTCGTATTTCAGTTCATCACTGTCCGGATTCTTAGCGGCAATAACGATTTCCGTTGCTTCCTCCCCGACTTTTTTAAGAATTTTATCAATTCCTTTGTCAAAAAGATAGTTGGTATAGGAACCTTCCTTCGGATTCTCTTTCCGGTGAATGATCGTTGCCATTACTTCATCAAAAATCGTCATTGGATTCGTCGTATCATAGGATTTGGATACCAGATTGGTAAAAAAGCAGCTTTCATTACCTGTATGGCAGGCTGCGCCGATCTGAACGACTTTGGCTAAAATCGTATCGTTATCACAGTCAATATCCAAAGATTTCACATACTGATAATGACCGGAAGTATCGCCCTTTTTCCACAGCTCCTGTCGGCTCCGGCTCCAATAGGTCATCCTTCCGCTGCGGATAGTTTCATTGAAGGCTTCTTCATTCATATAAGCGACCATAAGGACCTTTCCTGTTTTGTACTCCTGAGTTACGACCGGAATGAGTCCGTCACTGTTTAACTTAAATTCACTGAAAGGAATCTTGCTTTCAAAACGGTTCGTATCAATACCCATATCGCCCAATTCATATTTTAAGCTCATCAGATCCATATTGTTCATACAAAACCTTTCGGAAGCGATGCCGCAGACATTATCCGCCGAAAGCACTCCGGCAATTTCTTTCACATCGTCCATATTCCGTACCGAAAGCACCGGAAGATGATAGGTCTTGAAAAGCTCTGCATCTTTATTTTCAACAACACAGACACCGGCGCCGTTTTGCCAAACAGCACTGGCCAGAGCATCCGTCACCGGCTGGCTCTCAGGTATCCAGGCAAAAATCTTCTCCCTTCCAAAACGTTCGCTGGCTTCTACCATCAAATGGAAATCGGCCGCTGAAACCACATCCATCACCGCCCGGGTATCTCCGGCGTAAATAATCTTTTTCACATCCTCCAATCGCTGATAGTGCCGTTTGATCAGCAGCGGAAGATCTGATCTTTCACCGACCGCCTTGATCAGCTTGATCAATCGTTCTTCATCGGCCGGCATAGAATTATCAAGCAAAAGGACGCCGTCAGCGCCAGTATTCTCCATATGGATGATATGTTCTGCCGTTATCGGCTCTTTATCGATCCGTATACAGCCTATGATCTGTTTATCACTCAACTTATTCACCTCGTTCATAAAGCATTACAGCCTCTTTCAGTTTAATTTTATTTGTATACAATGCTGCCCCGATCATAACGCCGTTTACACCCGCTTTTCGGATATTTCTCAAATCCTGGAGCGATGCGATCCCTCCCGAATAGATAACATCCAGGTGGGTATGGTCGAGCAATTCTTTCGCATTGACAATATCCGGTCCCTTGACCTGATTGGCGCAAACCACATCTGTATAAACAACCGTCCGTACGCCAAGCTTTTCCACCTGTTGGGCCAGTGTCAGTGAATTAAATGTACTAACCTTTGCCCGCCCTTCAATGGCTACCATTCCCTTATCCGCATCAATCCCAACAAGGATCTTCTCCGGGCCGAAAATTTGAATAGCCTCTTTTAAAAAGTTCGGATTATGTATTGCCTGAGTGCTGACGATCACCCGGGAAACCCCCATATTCAAAAAAGAATCTATATCTTTGATCGAACGGAGTCCGCCGCCGTACTGAACCGGGATCTGCACTACATCCAAAATATCTTTAATAGTTTCTTCATTGACCGGATATCCCATAGACGCCGCATCCAGATCAATGATATGGAGATAGGTAGCTCCCATTTCCTGCCAATGAAGCGCCAGCTTTACCGGATCCAATGTCAGAATATTATTTCTCAGGTAATGTAGATCATTCGGGTTGACAGACTTTCCGTCTGAAATATGAATACCTGCGTATAACTGCATAAATCCACCTTCTTCAATTAAAGAGAACCTTTTGTCGACAAAACATCTGTGATCCGTGGATCATAGGACACCGCCGCATCCAGTGCTTTGGCAAAGGCTTTAAATGCGGCCTCAATAATATGATGATTATTTGTACCATCCATTAGTTTTAAATGTAAATTCATACCGCAGCTGTAAGAAATAGCATAGAAAAATTCACGAACCATCTCCGTATCCATCATTCCAACTCTTTCGACAGTCAGCGGAAGCTGAAAATTGAGATAAGGCCGGCCGGACAGATCCAGCGACGCAAGAACAAGGGTTTCATCCATCGGCAGGATAAAATATCCAAACCGTCGAATACCTTTTTTATCTTCCAATGCTCTTTTGATAGCTTCCCCTAAAACGATTCCCGTATCTTCAATCGTATGGTGACTGTCCACATAAAGATCGCCCCGGACCTTTACAGAAAGATCAAACAGTCCGTGACGTGCAAAACTGTTCAGCATATGGTCAAAAAAGCCAATGCCCGTGTCCGCCTCACACTTCCCCGTACCATCCAGACATATACTGACTTCAATATCGGTTTCACTTGTTTTTCTGGAAACTTGTGCTTTACGGATATCCATCCGTCCTACCTCCTTAAATGTTTATCTCTTATTTTTCAAACCGAACCCGGATCGAATTGGCATGGGCCGTCAAGGATTCCGACTCGGCAAATTTGATGATATCATCCTTTACCGGTTCCAGAGCTTGTCTGGAATAGTAAATAATACTTGATTTTTTAATAAAGTCATCCACACTCAGCGGAGAAAAAAACTTGGCTGTTCCGTTCGTAGGAAGGACATGATTCGGTCCGGCAAAATAATCGCCGAGAGGCTCCGAACTATACTCGCCAAGGAAAATCGCACCGGCATTTTTAATCTGTGTCATAACTTCAAACGGATTCCTTGTAACGATTTCCAAATGCTCTGAGGCAATGGCATTGGCAATATCCACTGCGCCATTCAAATCCTCAGCGATCAAAATATAACCATAGTTTTCCAAAGATTTTTCTAAGATGGCCTTACGTGAAAGCTTCTGTGTAAAAGCATCCACTTCATTGGATACTGCGTCAGCCAGGGCTTCGCTGGTCGTCACAAGAATCGCTGACGCCAGTTCATCGTGTTCCGCCTGGGAAAGCAGATCGGCCGCCACATAACGCGGATTCGCTGTTTCATCGGCAATAACGAGAATCTCGCTCGGCCCTGCAATGGAATCAATGCTTACATAGCCGTAAACGGCCTTTTTCGCCAGGGCAACGAAAATATTGCCTGGTCCGACGATCTTATCCACCTTAGGAATGGATTCCGTACCAAAAGCCAACGCAGCGATAGCCTGGGCTCCGCCGACTTTATAAACAACGTCTGCCCCCGCTTCATTAGCGGCAACTAAAGTACCCGGATTAACTCTGCCGTCTTTTCCCGGAGGCGTCACCATAATGATCTGTTCGACGCCGGCCACCTTGGCCGGAAGAATATTCATCAAAACAGAGGATGGATAAGCGGCCTTTCCGCCAGGCACATAAACGCCGACTCTGGATAACGGTGTCACTTTCTGACCGAGAATCGTGCCATTTGGCTGAGAATCAAACCAACTATACTGTTTCTGTTTTTCATGATATGTACGGATATTGACAATCGCTTTTCGTATAACTTCCAAAACTTCCGGCGAAACTGCTGCATAGGCTTCTTCAATCTCTTCTTTGGAAACGATAAAATTATCTTTTGAAATATCCGCACCGTCAAATTTCTTTGTATATTCAAATACTGCTTTATCGCCTCCGGCTTTAACGCCTTCAACGATTTCATTGACCGCTTCTGTATATTGTCCGTAATTATTCGGACTTCTTTTTAATAAATTATCTAAAAGGCCGTCCACAGCGTCCTTTGTCAATTTAATCTTTCTCATGACAACCTCCTGGTCTCTTGCTTTTAATATACCAGATTTTCCTCTGGATGTAAAATGAAGTTATTTTTTTCACATTTCTTTTTTTAATGCATTCAAAATTCCGGTGATCCGCTCATTTTCCATTTTCATACTCACCTGATTGACAACCACCCTGGCTGACAGAGGGCAGATCTCTTCCAGAACCGTCAATCCGTTTTCTTTTAAGGTCGTTCCCGTTTCCACAATATCCACGATCACCTCGGAAAGGCCCACGATCGGCGCCAGCTCCACGGAACCGTGAAGTTTAATGACTTCCACTGTCTGGTGTTTGATATTATTAAAATAATCTTTGGCTATGTTCGGATATTTTGAAGCGACGCGTATAAGCTGCTGGTGTTTTAAAAGTTCTCTGGCACTCTCCGGCCCGCAGACACACATGGTACATTTGCCGAAGCCCAAGTCCATCACTTCATAAAGCTTCCGCCCTTCTTCCAAAATAGTGTCCTTCCCAACAACGCCGATATCTGCCGCACCATATTCCACATAAGTCGGCACATCCGAAGCTTTGGATAAAAACATTTTGATCTTTAATTCTTCATTGACAAAAATCAGTTTCCGGGTATCCGGGTCCTTCATCTCTTCCATCTCAATGCCTATTTTTTCAAGATAGGTCAGCGTTTTTTTTGCCAACCGGCCCTTCGCCAGCGCAAATGTCAAATATCTCATGGCTGTACCTCCAAAATCTTCATTTCACCCATTGAATCAAAATAAAAAACCTGTGTAATACCAAATCGTTTAGCATAGGCTTTATAAGCCTCCAATGTCTGTTCAGGATTCATCCGGTTCATCTGAACGCACACGCCCTCCTGCCGAAGCTCCTCTGCTTTTTTCAGAGCTTCTGAAAGCATAGCTCCCGAATAGAGAATCATTGTCACCGATTCTCCCTCATCCATAACGATTTTCTGACGGCTGAGTGCGATCAGCAATTCATCCACGGCCACAGCTAATCCAACAGAAGCCGCATCTTTTCCGAATTTCTGAAGCAAGGCGTCATACCTTCCGCCTTTAACGACCGCATCTCCAGTGCCATAGGTATAACCTCTGAAAATAACCCCTGTATAATAGTCGTACTGAGTCAGCATCCCCAGGTCAAACGTCACATATTTTTGAAGACCATATTCACCGATGATCTCATAAAGACGTTCCAATTGGGTGATCGCCGTTAACGCTTTCATGTTCGAAGTCAGCCGTTTTGCTTCTTTAAGGATCTCCTGCGATCCAAATAATTTCGGCAGTTGGATAAGGGCCGGATTGCCTGTCATAGCTTCTACGCCGAAATAGTTTTTATTTTCAATGAGTTCCCGTAAATCCTGGGTCTTTTCTTCGTCCATTCCGGCCTCTTCGATCAGGCCCTTAAAAAACCCCACATGACCGATGTCAATCTGGAATTCCGTCAGACCGGCAGCCAAAAGCAAGTGAATTGCCAGCGCGATCATCTCCGCGTCCGCATCAATACTGTCATCGCCAATCAATTCGGCCCCCATCTGCGTCGATTCCTTCATGCGTCCCTGCAAACTGGAATTGTTGATAAATATATTTCCGGTATAGGAAAAACGCATAGAGAAATTCTCTTCACTGAAATACTTGCTGACAGCCCGGGCGATGGATGGCGTGATATCCGGCCGGAGTACCAGGGTGTTCCCTTCTCTGTCAAAAAACTTGTACATCTGATTCGAAGGCAAAGATCCTTTATCCTGATTAAAAATATCAAAAAATTCAAAGGTCGGCGTCTGTATGTCCCTGTAACCATAGGATTTAAGAACGTTTTTCATCCGTTCCGCCATCAGGTTTTTCCGGGCGCATTCACCATTATAAATATCCCGGACACCTTCCGGTGTGTGAATTCGTCTTTCTTTCATTGTGTTATCTCCATTTCATTTATACAATCGCTTTATCAGTTCAACGTGCTACTAAATTAGCACAAAGAATTGTCATTAATTATACCATAGGAATTTCTCTTGTCAAGTCCTGCGGGCCAAATCATTCTGGATAGCCGGCAGATAATTTAAATAATATCCCTGACATTTGATTTCAAAGGTTTCGTCCAGTTCTTCCATATGAAAATTTTTCGCATGCCCCGTTTTGGAACGGTTCCAGAAATCCGCCAGACGGTCAAAGGGCAGATAAAAATACCTGTTTTCCCCCGAAAAATAAATCAGCAAAAAGGCAATCCCTCCCTGATCTTCAAAATCCTGCATAAAAAGGACCTGATGCTCATGGACATTCTGAATAGGGAAAGTTTTTGAACGGCATTCTTTGGCATCGAAACAGACTGGAATTCCCTGGACCGTTCCAATATAATCTACAGTGCTTCTCTGGTCAAAATAGGCC
>CATZYB010000102.1 GCA_958426095.1 uncultured Lachnospiraceae bacterium | reverse complement strand
TGGTATTGCCAGGGGAACGACGATTACGATCATCAGCCTGCTTGGCCTGGTAGCCATGGCCGGAGCTGTCGGGGCCGGAGGCCTTGGTGATTTTGCCATCCGTTATGGTCACGACAGAAATCAGGCGGATGTCACTTATGTAACGGTTATCATTCTCGTTATCTTTGTTTCAGTGATCCAATACATCGGAACATTTATAGAAAAGAAAAATATACATTAACACAATTTAGAGGAGGAAATGAACATGAAAAAGAATATTTTACGCACTTGCGCATTGACAGCGGCACTGGTATTGGGCCTGACGGCCTGCGGCAGCTCAGGAAACACACAGACCACAGCGGCAGCTGCAGAATCCGCGGCATCTGAAGAAAGCGGAGAGACAACGGCCGCTCAGGAAGAAGTCACCGTCAGAGTTGGCCTGACCGGAGCTATTTATGAAGAAATATGGAATCCGATTGCTGAAGAATTAAAGGATGAGGGAATCAATATTGAACTTGTTCAGTTCTCTGACTTTTCACTGCCGAATGCGGCATTGGACAGCGGGGATATTGAAATGAACGCTTTTCAGCATCATGCTTATTTTAATAATGAAGTTGAGACACAGGGATATGATATCAGCGCTATCGGCGATACCTTTATTATTGCCATGAATCTGTATTCGGATAAGATCAGTGATGTTTTTGAATTGAAAGACGGCGATACCATTGCCATTCCTGGAGATGCTTCCAATGGCGGCCGCGCGTTAAAGCTTTTGGAATCTGCAGGCATCATTAAATTGAAAGATGATGCAGGAGCAAATCCGGAAGTTTCTGATATTGAAACCTATAATGTTCAGGTTGAATTTGTTGAGGCGGATGCTTCCAATATTTATTCTATGCTGCCGGATGTCACAGCGGCGGTCATCAATGGAAACTATGCGCTGGATTGCGGCCTGGATCCACAGGAAGACGGTATTTTCTTTGAAAAGGATTATGATGATGACAGTTATTTCTGCCTGATCGCAGTACGCAGTGAAGATAAAGACAATCCGGTATATAAGAGAATTGTCGAAGCATTCCAGTCTGAATCGACAAAACAGATTTTCCAGGATGTATTTAAAGGATTTTTTGTACCGGCATGGGAGTGATAAGAAATGACATCAATACATGACATTATTAAAGACAGGGAACGGTGTATTACCGAAAATATTGACGAAAAATACCAGAGCGACGTTCTCGGACGTTTGAAAGGCTGTGCGGATACGGTGGTTTTCCCCGTATCTACCGAGGAAGTCAGCCGGATTATGAAATATGCCTGGGAAAATGATATCCCGGTGACGCCGAGGGGCGCAGGGACCAATCTGGTCGGCTCCACAGTGCCGCAGAGAGGAGGCATTGTTTTAGATGTATCTCGCATGAACCATATTCTGGAACTCGACGAGGATACCATGACTGCAGTGGTAGAACCTGGAATATTTTTGGAAGATTTTCAGAAATATGTGGAAGAACGGGGGTTGTTTTATCCGCCGGATCCGGGCGAAAAACAGTCTTCTATTGGGGGAAATATCAGTACCAATGCCGGCGGTATGCGGGCTGTGAAATACGGTGTGACCCGGGATTATGTGCGGGGACTGGAGCTGGTTTTAGCTAATGGAGACGTAATTACCGTAGGCAGTAAAAATGTAAAGGATGCCAGCGGCCTGTCTCTGAAGAACCTGATCGTCGGCTCAGAAGGAACATTGGCAGTCATTACAAAATGTATTTTGAAACTGATTCCGAAGCCTCAGACGTCTCTGAGCGTTTTGGTGCCTTATCCGGACATTAAAACGGGAACATCCAGTGTTCTGGCCTTATTAAAGGGCAATGTGGGGCCGACGGCTGTGGAATTCGTGGAGCGCGGCGTGGCGAAGCTCGGTGAGGATTTTACCGGAACTTCCTTCCCGTGTCCGGAAGCCGGGGCGTATATTATACTCACTTTCGACGGAGAACCGGAAGAGGTGGATTTACATATTGAAAAAGCAAGAAAGCTTGCGCTGGAAAACGGAGCCATGGAATTTATTGTTTTGGATGATCCGGAGGAATCGGACCGAATCTGGAAAATGAGGGGTTCCCTTGTGAAAGCGGTGGAGGCTGTTTCTGAGCAGGAGCCGGTGGATCTGGTCGTTCCGATCAGCAAGGTGGATGCTTTTATTCAGTTTGTCGGTGAACAGGAGAAGAAGAGCGGCATGCAGCTCATTCGTTTTGGACATGCAGGCGACGGAAATGTCCATCTGTGTGTTGTCCGGGGGGACCGGGACGATGAAACCTGGGAAAGGGAACTTCATGATAATATGGTAGCTCTGTACCATCATGCCTATGTCCTGGGCGGGCTGACTTCCGGCGAACATGGCATTGGCCTGAGTAAACGTCCATACTTCCTTGAGGAAACTCCGGAGTTGGTTTTGAAGACCATGCGTCAGGTGAAGTTTTCACTGGATGAGAAAGGAATTTTAAATAATCATAAGTCTTATCTGGCATAGAAATTTGCCGTGGAGGCTTGGCATGAAAAGGTTGGCATTGAAGTATGAAGACATTAAGTAAGCGGACAGCAAATTTTACAGACTCGGTCATCCGCCGGATGACCCGGATTTCAAATAAATATGGCGCGGTAAACTTATCCCAGGGATTTCCTGATTTTGAACCGCCAAAGGAGATTACGGACCGGCTGGCCGAGGTGGCTGGTCAGGGACCTCACCAATATGCGCTGACCTGGGGCGCACAAAATTTCAGAGAGGCTCTGGCGAGAAAAATTGCCCATTTTTCGGGGATACAGACAGACCCGGATAGGGAGATCGTGGTCACCTGCGGCAGTACAGAAGCCATGATGGCGGCCATGATGGCGGTGGCAGATCCGGGGGATAAAGTTGTTATTTTTTCTCCTTTCTACGAAAATTATGGTGCAGATACGATTCTTTCGGGTGCAGAGCCAATTTATGTGCCTCTGACGCCGCCCGAATTTACCTTCGACGGGGATGTGCTGGAGGCGGCCTTTAAACAGGGCGCCAGGATTATGATCCTGTGTAATCCATCCAATCCCTGCGGTAAGGTATTTAGCAAAGCTGAGTTGGAGATTATTGCGGATTTGGCCAAGAAGTATGATGCTTATGTGATTACGGATGAGGTTTATGAACACATTATCTACGAACCAAATCGGCACACTTACCTGGCGTCTTTGCCGGGAATGCGGGAGCGGACCATTGTCTGCAATTCTCTTTCAAAAACCTATTCTATTACCGGATGGCGTTTAGGTTATGTCGTTGCTCCGCCGGAGATCACGGACAGAGTAAAAAAAGTCCATGATTTCCTGACGGTGGGAGCGGCGGCCCCTTTGATGGAAGCAGCCGTTGTCGGATTGAATTTCGGCGACGATTACTACAGAGAGCTTCAGGCTCATTATACCCACATGAAAAATCTTTTTGTGGGGGGACTTAAAAATCTGGGATTTACATTTACAGAGCCCCAGGGCGCTTATTATGTCTTAATGGATGTGTCCGAATTCGGGGTAAAGGATGATGTGCAATTCTGTGAATGGCTGGCCAGCGAGGTTGGCGTTGGCGCTGTACCCGGCTCCAGCTTTTTTAAAGAGGATGTGAATCATCTCATAAGATTCCATTTTGCAAAACAGGATGAAACGCTTAATAAGGCATTAGATAATTTGTCCACATTACGAGCCAAAGCGGCCAGACGATGAGCGGAATACAGTCAGACGATCGGATTGTTTGACTGTATTTTTTTTCGACATGGCAGAATCGGGGCAGTTTCTGCTTGTGTTTGGTTTGGGGGTGAAATATAATAATAAATAACAGGGGGTGGAAGATATGAATATTCAAGATTGGAAAGATATTTATAATTCGAAAGTCGTATCTGCAAAAGAGGCCATTGGCTATATTAAAAGCGGTGACCGGGTGGTGACCGGACATGCGGCCGGCGAGCCTACATATTTGATCGATACATTGGTGGAAAATTATGAGATGTATGAGAATGTCGAAATTTGTCATCTCGTTTCTTTGGGAGAAGGTAAATATACACGGCCGGAGATGAAAGGTCATTTTATTTTTAATGGTTTTTTCCTCGGCGCCGGAACACGGGAAGCGGTGGCCCAGGGATATGCCAATTATAGTCCGGGATTTTTCCATGAAATTCCAAAGCTTTTCCGCACGGAGCTTCCGGTGGACGTAGCGCTTGTCATGGTAAGCCTTCCGGATAAACATGGTTTCTGTTCTTTCGGAACATCCAGCGATTATACAAAGCCGGTGGCCGACAGTGCCAAGATCGTTATCGCTCAGGTGAACGAGTTTATGCCGAGAACCTTCGGCGGAAACCTGATCCATGTTCGTGATATCGATTTTATTGTGGAACATTCCGAACCGATTCTGGAACAGCAGCCGGCGAAAGTAAGCATTTTAGAGCAGAAGATTGGCAAATACTGTTCGACGCTCATTAAAGACGGCGATTGCCTCCAGCTTGGTATTGGTTCTATTCCGGAATCTGTTCTTCCATTTTTATGGGACAGAAAGGATTTGGGGCTTCATACAGAGATGGCTTCCGACGGTATTGTTGATCTGATGCTGGCCGGTATTATTAATAATAAGAGAAAGAAAGTAGAACCAGGGCGAAGTGTGATCACTTTCGTCATGGGAACACGCCGACTCTATGATTTTATCGATGATAATCCGGAAATTTCCATGAATCCGGTAGATTATGTCAATGATCCGGTGACTATTGCCAAGAATGACAATGTTGTCTCCATCAACAGTTGTATCCAGGTCGATCTGATGGGACAGGTAGCCAGTGAGAGTATTGGATTGAGACAGTTCAGCGGTGTCGGCGGTCAGGTGGATTTTGTGCGCGGTGCAGCCATGAGTAATGGCGGCCGGAGTATCATTGCCATGCTTTCCACAGCCAAAGGCGGAACGATCAGCCGTATTGTGCCGTTTTTGGATCAGGGAGCGGCTGTGACCACCTCCCGAAATGATGTTCACTATGTTATTACCGAGTATGGCATTGCCCTGCTCAAAGGAAAAACTTTGAAAGAAAGAGCACGGGCATTGATAAAGATTGCCCATCCGAAATTCCGGAAAGGATTGAGAGAAGAGTATGAGCGGCGTTTTCTTGAACCCTATGAATATGCGTCGGCAATTCGCCGGAATGAAAAGGTGACAACAGAGGAATAGCGGGGAACAGACGATGAATATTCAATGGGATGCGGCAACGGAGCGTTGACGACGGTTTGTGGATTATGTTCGGATTCGAATAAAGGAACGGCGTGTATGATTGGATTTATATTGGCAAAAAAGATATTATCTCTGTTTTTGATGATGGTCATGGGTGCCATTCTGGTCCGGGCCAAGGTGATCCGGGTGGAAGACAGTCAGAGTATTTCCATTATATCTTTGTACCTTATCACTCCTTGCGCTATATTTTCAGCTTTTCAGATCGAGTATACACCTCAAATCTTACAAGGCCTTATATTGGCTGGGGCAGCGGCTCTTATTTTACATATTCTGATGATTCTGATGACAAAGGTGCTGGAAAAGCCGCTGGGATTGGATGTGGTTGAGAAGACCTCGATGATTTATTCGAATTCGGGAAATCTGATCATTCCCATAGTCACGGCGATTTTCGGTAAAGAATGGGTCATTTATTCTGCCGGATACTTGTCCGTCCAGACCATCTTGCTGTGGAGTCACGGGCGGATGATGCTTTGCGAAGATAAGCGTATTGATTTACGAAAGATTTTTATGAATATTAATATTTTGGCTGTTTTTGCCGGAGTTCTGTGCTTTGTTTTAAAGGTGGTGCTTCCGGGGCCGGTATTGGACGCCATCGATTCGATGGGAGCGATGATCGGACCGTCGGCCATGATCGTCACAGGAATGATTATTGGAAGCATGGATTTTAAGAAGCTCTTCTCTTATCATCGGCTGTGGTTTATCAGTGTGCTGCGCCTTATTATTTATCCTCTCATGGGCGTTGCGTTTTTAAAATTCAGCGGTATTACCGGATTGGTTCCGGAAGGCGCAACAATTCTTATGATAACCCTTTTAGCCATGACAACGCCTTCAGCGTCTACTGTCACACAGATGGCTCAGGTCTATGGCAGAGATGCGGATTATGCCAGTGCCATTAATGTGGTTACTACCTTGTTTTGTATTTTGACTATGCCGCTGATGGTAACGTTGTACCAAATATAAAGAAGTTATAAAAATTAAAGATGCCTTTGGTGAATCATTTGAAATTTCACCAAAGGCATTTTTTTATTCGAGTTCGAAAGCTCCTGTATAGAGCTGATAGTATTTACCCTTCTGGGCGATCAAAGCGTCATGCGGTCCCCGTTCGATGATATTTCCCTGTTCCAGAACCATGATGACATCCGAGTTCTGGACGGTGGAGAGACGGTGGGCGATGACAAATACGGTCCGGCCGAGCATGAGCCGGTCCATACCCTTCTGGACGATGGCCTCGGTTCGGGTATCGATGGAGGATGTCGCCTCATCGAGAATCATGACCGGAGGATCAGCTACAGCCGCCCGGGCAATGGAGATCAACTGACGCTGGCCCTGGGAAAGCCCGGAACCGTCACCGGAAAGAACGGTGTCGTAACCCTGAGGCAGACGGCGTATAAAGCTGTCTGCGTTGGCCAGTTTGGCTGCGGCGATACATTCTTCATCCGTAGCTTCAAGATTGCCGTAACGGATATTTTCCATGACCGTTCCGGTAAAGAGGTTGACATCCTGTAAAACGATGCCGAGGGAACGGCGGAGGTCAGCCTTTTTGATTTTATTAATGTTGATGCCGTCATAACGGATTTTGCCGTCGGCAATATCGTAAAACCGGTTGATCAGGTTGGTGATGGTTGTTTTACCGGCGCCGGTAGCGCCGACAAAGGCCACTTTCTGACCCGGTTCCGCATAAAGGGTAATATTATGAAGAACAATTTTTTCTTCGGTATATCCAAAGTCTACATCGTAGAAACGGACTTCCCCTTTCAATTCTTCATAGCGGAAAGTTCCGTCGCCATTCGGCACTTTCCATGCCCACAGCTCAGTACGGTGTTCCACTTCCTCCAACGCACCATCCTTATATCGTACATTGACGAGAGTGACTTCACCGTCATCGTCTTCAGAAACTTCGTCCATCAATTTGAAAATACGTTCAGCTCCGGCCAGGGCCATGATGACCGCATTTAACTGCTGGGAAATCTGGCTGATCGGTCCGTTAAAGGATTTAGTCAACTGAAGGAAGGAGGCGATGGCGCCGAGTGTCAGGCCGCTGACGCCGTTTAAAGCCAGCGCACCGCCGATGATAGCGACAAGAACATATTGGAGGTGTCCAAGATTATTCATGATCGGCATGAGTACATTGGCAAACATGTTGGCAGCCGTTGCATCTTCACAGAGATTGGCATTTTTTTCATTGAAAATGTCTTTTGCAGCCTCTTCATGGCAGAAGACTTTGATGACCTTCTGGCCGTTGATCATTTCTTCAATATAGCCGTTGACATCACCGATGGAAGCCTGCTGGCGTATGAAATAAGTGCTGCTTCGTCCGGCCACAAATTTGGTAATATTTAAAATAAAGGTAATGCAGACAACGATGACCAGAGTCAGCCATACATTGACGGATAACATGGCACAGAAGACGGAAATAACTGTGATCAGAGATGAAAACATCTGAGGGATACTCTGAGAAATCATCTGGCGCAATGTGTCCGTATCGTTGGTGTAATGGCTCATGATATCACCATGGGTGTGGGTATCGAAATACCGGATCGGCAGTGTCTGCATATGAGAGAACATGGTGTCACGGATTTCTTTTAAAACCCCCTGAGCGATCGATACCATGATTCGGTTATAGAGGAATGTGCAGACAATTCCGACGGCATAGATACAGGCCATGGTAAGGATGGATCTTAAGAGAGCATCAAATACCGGGTTTGCTTCTAAAAGCAACGGTGTAATGTAACTGTCGATCAATGTCTGCAGGTACAGGGATGAAGCGACACTGGTCAGAGCGCTGGCTAAAATACATATAAGTACAAAGAAAAAACGCAGCTTATAATGAAAAATATAGGAGAGCAGACGTTTTACTGTGTTTGAAGATACTTTCGGTCGTTTTTGTTTATTCATTGTCATCTCCTCCTTTCACCTGTGATGCGTAAACTTCCTGATAGATTGGGTTGGATGCCAGTAATTCTTCATGGGTTCCGATGGCATTGATCTCACCGTCATCCATGACAATGATTTTATCGGCATGTTCTACAGAAGAGATTCGCTGGGCAATAATGATTTTTGTTGTTTCCGGAATTTCAGTCAGGAAAGCCCGCTGGATCAAGGCATCGGTCTTTGTGTCTACTGCGCTGGTGGAATCGTCCATGATAAGTATTTTTGGCTTTTTAAGCAGAGCCCGGGCAATACAGAGACGCTGTTTCTGACCGCCGGAAACATTGCTTCCGCCCTGTTCAATATATGTGTCGTAGCCATCAGGGAAGGTCTGGATAAAGTCATCGGCCTGGGCCAGCCTGCAGGCATGAACCAGTTCTTCATCGGTGGCTTCCGCATTTCCCCAGCGAAGATTTTCTTTGATCGTTCCAGAAAACAGGATATTTTTCTGGAGGACCATGGCGACGTTGTCACGAAGAACTTCCAGATCATAATCCCGGACGTCGATGCCGCTGACCTGAATATTTCCGATGGTGGCGTCATAAAGACGGGGAATGAGCTGAACGAGGCTTGATTTACCGGAGCCTGTTCCGCCGATAATACCCACAGTTTCTCCGGAAGAGATATGCAGATCGATATTTTTCAGGCAGAGTTTATCCGGATTTTTAGAATAACTGAAACTTACATTTTCAAAATCAATGGAGCCGTCGGCAATGGTCATCACCGGCTGTTCCGGAGAAGTAATATCGGATGTTTCATCCATGATTTCTACGATACGTTCTGCGGAAGCTTTGGACATGGTGATCATAACAAATACCATGGAGAGCATCATCAGACTCATGAGAATCTGCATCAGATATACGAAGAGACTCATAAGTTCACCGGTGCTTAAGCCTGCGGCAGCGTCGTTGCCGGAAGCTACGATCATCCGGGCGCCGAACCAGGAAATAAACAGCATACTTCCATAGACACAAAACTGCATCAGAGGCATATTGAATGCAAGATTTTTTTCAGCATGGCTGAAATCATCATAAATGTCCTGAGAGATATCCTTGAATTTTTTGATTTCATGTTCCTCGCGGACAAAGGATTTAACGACCCGGATACCATGCAGATTTTCCTGAACCACATTGTTTAAT
>CATZYB010000101.1 GCA_958426095.1 uncultured Lachnospiraceae bacterium | reverse complement strand
GGGATTTTATATTCTGCTTATCGGGGCCGCGGATATGGGAACGGGCTGCGATACGATCCTGGCCCAGATGGCTGCTGAATGTATGGAATGTTCGGTGGATGAGATTGCAGTATTTGGAGCGGATACGGATGTTTCTCCGTATGATTCCGGGTCTTACGCTTCCTCCACAACCTATTTAACCGGAAAAGCCGTAGAGTCAGCCTGTGAAGAGTTAAAGAGCAACATGTGCAGGATCGCCGCAGACATGATGGATTGTGATGCAGATGAGGTGGAATTTACCGGAGACGGCGTAAGGAAGCTGGATGGCAGCGGATTTGTATCCAGATTTGATATTGCCACCAAATCCATGATGTTCAATAACGTGAACGTCCAGACAACTGCAACGAAAAGTTCACCGATCTCACCGCCGCCGTTTATGGCCGGTATGGTGGAAATCGAGCTGGATAAGGAGACGGGAAAGGTCGATATACTGGACTATGTCGCTGTGGTGGACTGCGGTACTCCGATCAATCCGAATCTGGCCCGGATTCAGACCGAAGGCGGTCTGGTACAGGGTATTGGTATGGCGCTCTATGAGAACGTGACCTATCAGCCTTCCGGAAGGATTGCAGAGAATTCCTTTATGCAGTATAAGATTCCGACCCGTCTGGATATGGGACATCTGAAGGTGGAATTTGAATCCAGCTATGAGCCGACAGGGCCTTTCGGCGCAAAATCCATCGGTGAAATCGTTATTAACACACCGGCTCCGGCGCTGGCTCATGCGATTTATAAAGCAACCGGAGTATGGCACCGTACATTGCCGATCACTCCGGAGAAAATACTTATGGGGCTTGCAGATGAATAAACATATAATCTATTTGGCGGCTGGCAACAGCCGCCGTTTTGGTTCGAATAAACTTTTATATGAATACGGGGGAAAACCTCTATTTCGGCATGGTTTGGATATGCTGACAGATTTTTGCCGTAACCGTCCGGACTGTACCTTGACGGTAGTATCCCGGTATCCGGAAATATTGGAACAGGCAAAGGAAGAGGGCACCCGGGCCGTATACAGCCCGGACAGTCCGAAGGGCATGTCCTATACCATCAAGGCGGCCATACAGGCTCTTCCAAATCTGCGGGAAGAGGATTTTATCCTCTTTGTTGTGGCAGACCAGCCCCGTCTGACCGGACGTACGGTGGAAAAGATATTATCATACGCCGGACCCTGCGTTCAGACCGTATCTGCGGCTTATGGGGATAGACCGGGAAATCCGGTATTATTTTCGGCGCGGCTTGTCCCGGAACTTATGGAACTTCAGGGAGATGAAGGCGGCCGTAAGGTTCTTCAGAAACAAGAGTGTATTTATGTTCAGGCAGAAAATGAACATGAATTGTTTGATATAGATACGCCTTTTATGTTATGATAATAATGTTGGTAGAAAATGGCGAATAATTGATAAATAATAAAGGTGATATTGAATGGCATTTACCCATTTGCATGTGCATACGGAATACAGTCTGCTGGATGGTTCCAATAAAATTAAAGAGATGGTGACCCGGGTCAAAGAGTTGGGCATGGACAGTATAGCGATCACAGACCACGGCGTCATGTATGGCGTTATAGAATTTTATAAAGCGGCGACGGCTGCAGGCATCCGGCCGATCATTGGCTGTGAAGTTTATGTGACGCCGAAGTCCCGTTTTGACAAAGCGGGACAGCAGGATAATAAATATAATCATCTGGTGCTTTTGGCCGAGAATAATACAGGCTATCATAATTTAATGAAATTGGTTTCCAGAGGCTTTACGGAGGGATTTTACTATAAACCGAGGGTGGATATGGAAGTGCTTCGGGAATATCATGAGGGGATTATCGCGCTCAGCGCCTGCCTGGCCGGAATTGTGCCCGAATATATTCAAAAAGGGCTTTACGAGGATGCAAAGCTGAAAGCATTGGAACTGGAAGAAGTTTTCGGTAAGGGGAATTTCTTCCTGGAACTTCAGGATCATGGTATTGCAGCCCAGAAAACGGTCAACCAGAGCCTTCTGAGGATGAGTGAAGAGACGGGTATTGAATTGGTGGCGACCAATGATATCCACTATACCTATGCGGAGGATGAAAAACCCCACGATATTCTGCTCTGTATCCAGACAGGGAAAAAGGTGGCCGACGAAGACCGTATGCGCTATGAAGGCGGCCAGTATTATATTAAGTCGGAAGAAGAGATGCGCGGGCTTTTTCCATATGCAAAGCAGGCCTGTGATAATACGCAGAAAATTGCGGAGCGCTGTCATGTGGATATTGAATTTGGTAAATATAAGTTGCCGGAATTTCCGGTTCCGGAAGGCTATGACGCCTGGAGCTATTTAAATAAATTGACCTGGGATGGTCTTGAGAGACGTTATGAACATCTCGATGATACATTGAAAGAACGGCTGGAATATGAGCTTTCCACCATTAAAAATATGGGTTTTGTGGATTATTTCCTGATCGTATGGGATTTTATTCACTATGCCAAAAGTCAGGGCATTGCCGTGGGACCGGGACGTGGTTCTGCGGCGGGAAGTCTGGTATCCTACTGTCTCGAGATTACGGACCTGGACCCGATCAAGTACAGTCTCCTTTTTGAACGTTTCTTAAATCCAAACCGGGTGACCATGCCTGATATTGACGTGGATTTCTGTTTTGAACGGCGTCAGGAAGTCATTGACTATGTTGTTGAAAAATACGGAAAGGACCGGGTGGTCCAGATCGTGACCTTTGGTACAATGGCAGCCCGTGGGGTTATCCGTGATGTGGGGCGGGTGCTGGATCTGCCTTATGCCCAGGTGGATACGGTGGCGAAAATGATTCCGTCCGAGCTTAACATTACGATTGAATCGGCTCTGAGAAAAAATCCGGAACTGAAAAAGATTTATGATACGGATCCGGTGATCCATGAGCTTATAGATATGTCGAAGCGTCTGGAAGGACTTCCGAGACATACCTCGACTCATGCGGCGGGCGTTGTCATCAGCCCGAAGGCCGTGGATGAGTTTGTGCCTCTTTCCAGAGGTGTGGACGACTGTGTGACTACCCAGTTTACGATGACCACATTGGAAGAACTCGGGCTTTTAAAGATGGACTTTTTAGGTCTTCGGACGCTGACGGTCATTCAAAATGCGGTGAATCTCATTAACCGCCATCGGGAAGAGCCGTTGAATATGCACGATATCGACTATGATGATGCGAAGGTCTATGAAATGATCGCTTCCGGCAAAACGGAAGGTGTGTTCCAGTTGGAAAGCGCCGGAATGAAGAGTTTCATGAAGGAATTGAAGCCATCCAGTCTGGAGGATATTATTGCGGGAATTTCCCTTTACCGTCCGGGACCGATGGATTTTATTCCGAAATATATCAAAGGAAAACAAAATCAGTCTTCGATTGTCTATGACTGCCCGGAGCTGGAGGAAATTCTGGCCCCGACCTATGGCTGCATTGTTTATCAGGAACAGGTCATGCAGATCGTTATGAAGCTGGCCGGTTATGATCTGGGCCGAAGCGATCTGGTGCGCCGTGCCATGTCCAAGAAAAAAGCGGATGTTATGGCAAAGGAACGGGAATACTTCGTTTACGGTAATAAAGATTTGAATGTGCCGGGATGTATCGCCCGGGGGATTGATGAGCGGGTGGCAAATAAAATTTTCGATGATATGACAGATTTTGCCAAATATGCCTTTAATAAGTCTCATGCGGCCGCTTATACCATCGTATCTTATCAGACGGCCTGGTTAAAATATTACTATCCTGTAGAATTTATGGCGGCTTTGATGACGTCGGTCATCGATTTCCCGACGAAGGTGGCCGAATACATTATGGAATGCCGGAAAATGGATATCAGGATCCTTCCGCCGGATATTAATGAAGGAGAGAGAGATTTTTCGGTATCGGGAGGAAATATCCGATACGCTCTGTCGGCGATTAAAAGTGTGGGACGTTCGGTCATCGATAATATTGTCAGTGAGCGGCAGGAACATGGTCCATTTGTCAGTCTGAAGGATTTTATCGAGCGTTTATCAGGCAAGGAAGTGAATAAGCGTACCGTAGAAAGTTTCATCAAATCCGGCGCCATGGACGGACTGCACGCGACGAGACGCCAGCTCATGATGGTCTATGTCCAGGTAATGGATCAGGTGAATCAGGAGCGCAAAAAATCCATGACCGGACAGATGAGTCTGTTTGATTTTGTATCTGATGAGGAAAAAGCGGAATTTGATGTGCATTATCCGAATGTGGGCGAATACGATAAAGAATTGAAGCTGGCTTTTGAAAAGGAAGTGCTTGGCGTTTACATCAGCGGTCATCCGCTGGAGGAGTATGCAAAGTTCCTGATGAAAAATGTGACGGCGGTCACTACGGATTTTTATGTGGACGATGAAACCGGAGAGAGCCGGGTAAAGGATAATCAGAATGTCATCATTGGCGGCATGATCACTTCAAAAACGGTAAAGGTGACGAAAAACAACAAGCTGATGGCATTTATTTCTCTGGAAGATCTGGTGGGTACTGTAGAGGTCCTCATTTTCCCGAATGATTATGAACGTCATCAGAAATATCTGGTGGAGGACCAGAAAGTATATATCCGGGGAAGAGTTTCGGCTTCAGAAGATCAGCAGGCCAAGCTGATCTGTGAAAAGATCATTCCTTTTGACGAGATCCCAAAGGAAATATGGATTAAGTTCGATAATAAGGAAGCCTATATGCAGAGGGAAGAAGAATTGTACCGGATGTTGGAGCCGGAGAGCGGAAACGACAGGATCGTTATCTTCTGCGCCAGAGAAAAGGCGGTGAAACGGCTGGGAAACCGCTATGCGGTGCAGGGAGATGACCGGGTGATCGGCGAATTGCGGAATGCCTTTGGCAAGGAAAATGTAAAACTTCAGCAATCCGTCTTGAAAAGGTAAGGGATCTGTATTAAAATATCAAGATAAAATCGTTGTCAGTTCGCAAAGATGGAGGTCAAGACATGAGTAAAGAGATAAAAACGATCGGCGTACTTACCAGCGGCGGAGATGCGCCGGGAATGAATGCGGCTGTACGTGCGGTTGTTCGTACTGCGGTGACAGCAGGATGTAAAGTGAAAGGTATCCAGAAGGGCTACGCTGGCCTTCTGGAAGAAGAGATCATAGATTTAAATGCCGGAAGCGTTTCAGATATTCTGAACCGGGGCGGCACATTTTTATATACGGCGCGCTGCGAGGAATTCCGTACGGAAGAAGGACAGAAAAAAGGCGCGGAAATCTGCCGGAAACACGGTATTGACGGTATTGTTGTCATCGGCGGCGACGGTTCCTTCCGGGGAGCTCAGAAATTAGCCTCCCTGGGAATTAATACGATCGGCGTTCCGGGAACCATCGATCTGGATATTGCCTGTACCGATTATACGATCGGCTTTGATACAGCGGTCAATACGGCTATGGAGGCCATAGATAAGGTCCGGGATACGTCTACATCCCACGAACGATGCAGTATCATTGAAGTTATGGGAAGAAATGCCGGATATATTGCGCTCTGGTGCGGTATTGCCAATGGTGCGGAAGATATTCTTCTTCCGGAAAACTATAATTATGACGAACAGGTGTTGGTGGATCATATCATATGGAGCCGTAAGATCGGCAAGACGCATCATATTATCATTAATGCGGAGGGCATCGGTCATTCCACAAGTATGGCCCGGCGTATTGAGGCTGCGACAGGAATCGAGACCCGTGCGACCATTCTCGGACATTTACAGCGGGGCGGTAATCCGACAGCTAAGGACAGAGTCTATGCTTCGATCATGGGGGCCTATGCGGTCAATGCTCTTGTTTCCGGCAAGTCAAACCGGGTAGTAGCCTATAAGCATGGCGAATTTGTAGACTATGATATTGATGAAGCGCTGGATATGAAAAAAGAACTGGATCCGTTCCAGCTGGATGTATCCCGTATCCTGGCAAGATAAACGAATATGTTATACAGAGAAACGCGCCTGTGACGCGTTTTCTGTATTTTCAGGAGGTTTGATTTTGGAAAAAAAGAAAAAGAGCTTTGAACTGAGAACGACTCAGATTATCGCGCTTGGCTTTGTAATCCTCATTCTGACAGGTTCTGTTTTATTAACGCTGCCGATCGCTTCATCGAGCGGGGAGGCGACGCCTTATATCGATGCTTTGTTCACGGCAACAACGTCGTCCTGCGTCACTGGTCTTGTCACCGTGGTGACTGGTGAACACTGGAGCTTTTTTGGCCAGGCGGTGATCCTGGTCATGATCCAGATGGGTGGTCTTGGAGTGGTTTCCTTTACGACCTTTTTATTGATGATCGCGAGGAAGAGGATCCAGTTAAAGCAGCGTATGCTCATTCAGGAAGCCTATGGATTCGATACGTTGACAGGCATGGTGCGGATGGTCCGCAGGATGATCTGGGGAACGATGATCGTTGAGGCCTTAGGCGCGATTTTGTATATGATCGTTTATATTCCCCGTTACGGTCTTTTAAAGGGAATCTGGGTTTCTGTGTTTACATCGATTTCGGCGTTCTGTAATGCGGGAATGGACTTGATGGGTGCTGACAGCATGATACCTTATGTCAGTCATCCGCTCATGAATATGGTGACTATGGGTCTTATCATCATCGGAGGCTTAGGATTTTTTGTATGGTGGGATCTGGCGGCCGCAGTCCGGAGAGTATTCCGGGAAAAGATGAGCCTGCGTCAGTCTGTCCGCAGGATGAGCCTTCACAGTAAACTGGTACTCTGTGTGACGGGAGCCCTGATTTTTGGAGGAGCCTTGATATTTTTTGTACTTGAGTATAACAATCCGGCGACAATGGGGAAGTTAAGCCTGGGCGGCAAAATATGGGCCAGCCTTTTCCAGTCGGTGACTCTTCGTACGGCGGGATTTGCCAGCATTGACCAGGGAAGTTTAAGGACGGGGAGCGCACTTCTCGGGTGTGTCCTCATGTTTGTGGGCGGTTCTCCGGGAGGTACGGCCGGCGGTGTAAAAACGGTCACGGTGACCTTATTGGCCTGTGCGGTTCTGGCCATTGTGAATGGCCGGGAAGATGTGGAACTGGGACACCGGCGGGTAAGCATGGAAACGGTTATGAAGGGTATCTGCGTCATTTTGCTGCAGGTATTCTTTCTGGTACTCAGTACCTTTGCCATGTGCTGTTTTGAATCGGATATCCCTTTCATCCGGATCATGTATGAAACTTTTTCTGCCTTAGGTACTGTGGGGCTGACGATGGGAATCACAGAAAGCCTGTCTCTGGCCGGAAAACTGGTCATCATTGCAAGTATGTATTTCGGACGTCTCGGTCCGATCACAATGGCGATGATCATGAATGTCAGCGGAAATAAGAAAAAAGTTCATCGGCGTCTGCCGGATGGTAAAGTTTTTATATAGATATTCTTGTGGGTATTTCATGAAATCAGAAATCATGATATACTATGAATTAGTGAAAGGTTAAAGATATGAGAAAAAAAGAGTATGGCGTGTTCGGCCTTGGAAAATTCGGTATGGCAGTAGCCATGACACTGGCCGGCAGCGGAAATTCAGTGATTGCGGTGGATATGGATCCGGATCGGGTAGATGAAGCCGCACAGTTCGTGACCTGTGCCATGGTAGCAGACGTTACGGACCCGGATGTGCTGGATAATCTTGGTATCAGCAATCTGGATTGTGTGATCATTGGCGTATCGACAAATATGCAGGCCAGCATTATGGCGACGATCCTGACGAAGGAAAAGGGCGTTCATTTTGTCGTTGCCAAGGCGGAGAATGAAATCCACAAGCATATTCTGGAAAAGGTCGGGGCCGACAAGATCGTCTTTCCTGAGGCAGAGATGGGCACCCGATTGGCACGAAACCTTATGGGCGGCGAATTTGTCGATCTGGTGGAACTGTCCAGGGAATTCAGCATGGTAGAGATGCCGGTGCCGGAAGAATGGATTGGAAAAAGCCTTCGGGAGCTGGATGTCCGCGGTTCCTACGGTTTAAATATTATTGGTGTTAAACGGGGCGGTGATCTGAAAGTCAACCTGAACCCGGAAAGACCTATGGAAAGAGAAATGACGCTGGTCATTGTCGGAAGGAACAGTGATTTTGCGAAAATTGGAGTCGAAGCATAGATGATTACGAGTACGGCAAATCCTCGGGTTAAAAACTTAATACAGCTTCAAAAGAAGGGGAAGGTTCGGAAGGAGCAGCAGTGCTTTGTCGTGGAAGGTATCAAGATGGTGCTGGAAGCGCCTCCGGAACGGCTGAGAGCGGTCTATATGTCAGAAAGCTTTGCAAAGGATGAAAAACAGCGGGAAGCAGTGGCAGAGAAGGCAAAAACGGCGGGCTGTTTTTCAGAAGTTCTCAGCGATAAGGTATTTAAGGAAGCATCAGATACGATGACGCCCCAGGGCGTTATGGCTGTAGTAAGTATGGATTTACTTCGCTGGGAGATACTGGCGGCCGGCGGGGCTGCAAAAAAAGCTTCGGACTGGGGGCAGCGGAACAGAAGACTGTTTCTTGTTCTTGAGTCTCTTCAGGATCCGGGAAATCTGGGGACCATCCTTCGGACCGGAGAAGGCGCCGGAGTTGACGGAGTTATTTTAAACCGGACGTCGGTGGAACCCTACATGCCGAAGGTGATCCGTTCTACGATGGGGTCGATTTACCGGGTCCCGGTGGCGGTGGCTGAGGATCTGACGGAAGTCGTTTCAAATCTGCGATCCTCCGGCGTCCGTGTGTTTGCGGCCCATTTAAAAGGTAAAAAAAGCTATTTTGAACAGGATTATCGTGGAGATACCTGTTTTATGATAGGAAATGAAGCCAATGGATTAAGCGATGCGTTGGCCAAAATGGCAACAGACTATATTCGGATTCCCATGTCCGGTCAGGTGGAATCCCTGAATGCAGGTGTTGCGGCTGCTCTTCTCATGTATGAGGCAAAACGGCAGCGAATGACAGTAGACTGAAAGAGAGGAGGAGACAACGATGTATGCAATATTTTGGCTTGGAGCTTTTGGTGTATTGCTCTTGATTGAAATACTGACGTTGGGGCTGACGACCATATGGTTTGCCGTAGCTGCATTGGCGGCATTTCTTCTGGCCCTGCTTCATGTATCTCTGATGATACAGATTATTATATTTATTATTGTTTCTGTAATAATGCTCGTATTCACACGGCCGGTAATGACAAAATATTTGAATACGAAAACGACAAAAACCAATGCAGAAAGCCTTGTCGGGCGCAGAGCCCGGGTATTGATACCTATAAACAACCTGAAGTCGGAAGGACAGGTGCTCGTGAACGGAATGGAATGGACAGCGCGTTCCACGAAGGATGAAGTCACCTTTCAAAAAGACGAGATGGTACACATCGTCGGAATATCCGGCGTCAAATTAATTGTAGAGAAAGAGAATAAGGAGGAAATTGACTTATGATGTGGATACCTGTAGTAATTCTGATTATCATTGCTTTATTGATCGTTGTGTCCAGTATTAAGATTGTTCCGCAGGCCCATGCCTATGTTATCGAGCGTTTAGGCGCTTATCAGGGAACATGGTCTGTTGGTTTTCATGTAAAAGTGCCGGTGATCGACAAAGTTGCCAAAAAAGTTATATTAAAAGAGCAGGTTGTGGATTTTCCACCACAGCCGGTTATTACGAAGGATAACGTTACGATGCGTATTGATACGGTAGTATTTTATCAGATCACAGACCCGAAATTATACTGCTATGGCGTTCAGAATCCGATCATGGCCATTGAAAATCTGACAGCAACGACACTCCGTAATATTATCGGTGAA
>CATZYB010000100.1 GCA_958426095.1 uncultured Lachnospiraceae bacterium | reverse complement strand
GACGAAGAAGGCCCGGACCCTTTTAACAGCCTTTGCCGGATCGATAGGTATTATTGGCATTGCGTTGATCCTGTCCCTGTCTAATGGGGTTAATGATTATATTAAGTCCATTGAGGAGGAAACCCTGTCTGAATATCCTCTTCAGATTTCAAATACGGGTTTTGATTTCACGTCTATGATGGCATCCAACATGGGGACGTCCGGCGCCGGGGATGAGACGTCCGGCGATGATGAGGTGCATGTGGCGCAGATGGTTACAAATATGTTTTCTACGGTAGATACCAATGACCTGAAATCTTTAAAGGCTTATCTTGAGAGCGGAGAGAGCGGCATTGAGGATTATGTAAATTCCATAGAATATAGTTACAGCGTGACGCCTCAGATATATCGTCGGGACGGAAAGGATGTCCACAGGGTAAATCCGGACAGCTCCTTTGATGCCCTGGGGGTCGGCTCATCAGCGAGTTCCAGCAGCTTTATGTCCTCTATGATGAGTACAAATGTATTTTATGAGCTGCCGTCGGAATCTGCTCTTTATGAAAGTCAGTACGATGTAAAGGCAGGACGTTGGCCTGAAAAGTACAATGAATGCGTGGTTGTTTTGAGTTCTTCGGGCAGCATCAGTGATTTTTTGCTGTATACTTTGGGGCTTCGGGATTCCATGGAGCTTGACGATATGATCCAGCAATTTATGAACGGGGAGGATGTGGATACTCCGGAGAATATCGGTACCTATACCTATGATGATATTATGGGAGTTTCCTTTAAACTGGTGGACAGCCCGGATTATTATGAGTATGATGACCAATATAAGATATGGAAGGATAAAACGGAAAATAAAGAATACATGAGAAGTCTGGTCGATCAGGGAGAGGATATAAAGATTGTCGGCATCGTTCAGCCCTCAGAGGACGCTAAGGGAATGCTTTTAAGTACCGGAATTTATTATCCTGAGTCATTGACAAAGCACGTGATCGAAAAGGCACAGGAGAGTAAAATTGTTCAGGAGCAGCTTTCGAAGCGCGATACCAATGTATTTACCAATGAAGCCTTTGGCGAAGAAAGCAGCAGTGAATTTGATTCGGAATCACTGTTTACGGTGGACACTTCGGCTCTGGAAAATGCTTTCGGATTTAATACAGATGCGTTAAGCGGTCTGTCCGGCTCTATGGATCTGTCCGATGCCTTTAATCTGGATAGCGGAAGCCTTGACCTGTCAGGAATGGTAAATTTGGGCTCGATCAATTTGACCCTTCCGGATATGCCGGACATAAGTATGAGCGACCTGATGGACAGCGTTGAGATTACAGCGTCGGCGGACGACGTGAATCAATTGATATCGGATTTTACCGCCGGGTATCAGGAATATACAAAGGAGCATCCGGAAGCGGATTATTCAAATCTGATCGGGGATTTTCTGGGATATCTTAAAAGCCCGGAGGCCCAGCAGATTCTTTCAGATAGTATGAAGACGATTCTGGAATCGGCCGGTAATATAACCGTGTCCAGGGAACAGCTCCAGCAGTTGGTGACAGAGGTCATGGCAGGCTATCAGAGCTATGCGGCGGCCAACGGCTATACGGATCCGGATAAATTTGACGAATATCTTCTGGAATATCTCTCTACCGGAGATGCCCAGGCCGTATTGACCAGTTGGGCGGAAAATAATTTTAAGATCAGTGAAAATGTTACGATCACTCAGGAACAGCTGGCGGCGGTAGCCGCTGCCCTCAGCGACGGTTATCAGACCTACGCGGCGGCCAACGGACTGGCGGATCCTTCACGGATGTGCGAATATTTTCTGGATTATCTCGGAACGGATACGGCAAAGGATATTCTTTCCTCCGGCATAACGAAGATGGTAGATACGACCGGGCTTGAGCAGCAGATCACGGCATCCATTGAAAGCTATATGCAGGGCGCCTTCTCTTCGTATGGAACAGCCGTGGCCGGAGCGTTGGAGAGCCAGATTACCTCTGCTATGGAGCAGATGATGAATCAGATCGCGGGCAGTATGGAAACAGTCATGACCCAGATGATGAGTCAGATCGGAAACAGCCTGCAGGATGCCATGAGTATCGATGCGGACGCCTTTGCCAGCGCCTTTACCATGAATATGGACGGGGAGGATTTAAAGGAGCTTATGATGTCTATGAGCAGCGGTTCCAGTGTTTCCTATGAAAGTAATTTGCAGACCCTTGGTTATGCGGACCTGGATGAACCGAGTGAGATTGATATTTATCCGGTGGATTTTGAAAGCAAAGAAAAAATTGTTGAGATTCTGGATAATTACAATGACCGGATGACGGCCCAGGGAAAGGAGGATCAGGTCATTACCTATACCGACATGGTGGGAACGCTTATGTCCTCGGTCACAGATATTATTGATATCATCAGCTATGTGTTAATTGCATTTGTAGCCATTTCTCTAGTCGTTTCTTCGATTATGATCGGTGTCATTACCTATATCAGCGTATTGGAGCGTAAAAAAGAGATTGGTATTTTACGTGCGATCGGCGCATCAAAGAGAAATATATCTCAGGTATTTAATGCGGAAACCGGTATTATCGGTCTCTGTGCGGGATTGATCGGTATCGGCCTTTCTCTGCTTCTTCTGATTCCGGGAAATGCCCTTATTCATCATCTGGCCGGAACCAATGACGTGAGCGCTGTTCTTCCGGTGCTTCCGGCCATTGTTCTGATTTTATTGAGCGTGGCGCTTACATTGATCGGAGGCCTGATCCCGTCTAAGAAAGCAGCCAAGAGCGATCCGGTAACGGCCCTCAGAACAGATTAAATTTTGAAATGAAAATCTAAGAAATTCGTAAGAGCCCCTTCCTTGACGTATCTATGAAAATGACTTACAATAAAAGGTAATTTCATGAAAGAACAGGAGACTTTTATATGCCGATTAAAATACAAAATGATCTGCCGGCCAGGAAGGTTCTGGAGGATGAGCATATTTTCGTCATGACGGAGCGGAGAGCGCTGACCCAGAATATCCGTCCTCTTCAGATTTTAATTTTGAATCTGATGCCGACGAAGATCGAGACAGAGACGCAGATTCTGCGCTGCCTGTCAAATACGCCGCTTCAGATCGAGATTGAGCTGCTCCAGATGGAGTCCCATACGGCAAAGAATATTTCTGAGGAGCATATGATCACTTTTTATCAGACATTTCCGCAGATCAAGCATAAATGGTATGACGGGATGATCATTACCGGCGCGCCGGTGGAGCTGATGGATTTTGAGGATGTGGAATATTGGGATGAGCTGTGCCAGGTCATGGAATGGTCCAAGACCCATGTCCATTCCACTTTCCATATCTGTTGGGGAGCCCAGGCCGGATTGTATTATCATTATGGAATACCGAAATATATTCTGGATAAAAAATTATCCGGCGTGTACAAGCATTATCTGATCAATGAAAAGTCCCGGTTATTCCGGGGCTTTGATTCGGAATTCTATGCGCCCCATTCACGGAATACAACGGTTCGGGCGGAGGATATTGAGAAGATTCCGGATCTGAAGATCATGGCGGCTTCGGACGAGGCCGGTGTTTATGTGGTTGGAAATCAGAGCGGTTCCCAGTTTTTTGTCATGGGTCATTCGGAATATGACATTGATACTCTGGCAAAAGAGTATTTCCGGGATGTAGACAAAGGGCTGAATCCGGAGATCCCGGTGAATTATTTTGAGGATGATGATCCAAAGAAGCGGCCGATGATGCGCTGGCGCGCCCATGGTACATGGATATATTCCAACTGGCTGAATTATTTTGTATATCAGACAACACCATATATTTTAAATGAAGATGTTATTACTTTTACAGATGAGGACTAAATTATGGGAGATCGGGGCTATGATGGCCTGACCAGTGCCGAAGTCCGAAAGCGGATCGACAAGGGTCAGGTAAATACATCAGATAGTCATATTTCAAAAACAACGGCAGAGATTGTCCGTTGTCATACACTGACCTATTTTAACTTTTTAAATATTTTTCTCGGGATTCTCGTTATCCTGTCCGGTCAGTTTAAAAACCTGACATTTCTTGGAGTTATTATCTGCAATTCAGTTATCGGTATTTTTCAGGAATTAAAGGTAAAAAAACTGATCGATAACCTGGCGGTGATCACGGCCAGTAAAGCCCGGGTTTGCCGGGACGGAAAGTTTAAAGATATTCCGATCGAGGAATTGGTTATTGATGATCTGCTTGCTGTGGAAAACGGTAATCAGATCGGAGCGGATTGTGTCGTTCTGGAATCAGAAGGCATTGAGGTCAATGAATCTATGATCACGGGAGAATCCCGGCCGGTGCGTAAGGCGCCGGGGGATACTTTATGGTCAGGCAGCTTTATGGTGGCCGGAAGCGGTAGGGCGAAGGTTATCCACGTGGGAAAGGATAACTATGCAACCAAGTTGGCCAGTCAGGCCAAACAGAAAAAGCGGGCGTCTTCCGAGATGCAGGATTCCATCAAGCGGATCATCAAGGTGACAGGAACGATTCTTGTACCGGTCGGTATTCTGTTGTTTATTTCTCAGCGGGGCGCAGAGGGAATCACCTTTTCCGACGCCCTTGTCAATACGGTAGCCGGAGTGATCGGCATGATTCCCGAGGGACTGGTGCTGTTGACCAGTATTTCCTTTATTCTTGGTGTGGGACGTCTGGCCGGAAAGCAGGCCCTTGTGCAGGAGATGGAGGCTATTGAGGCTCTGGCCCGGGTGAATGTCCTCTGTCTGGATAAAACAGGAACAATTACCACAGGCGCGCTGGAGGTGGTCGAACTGATTCCCTTCGGAGAGGATGCCGGACGGATGCGGGAGGTTATGAATGAAATCGCCTTCGCCTTCGACGATGTGAATGCGACCCAGGACGCGCTGATGGCTTATTTTGAGAAAACTGAAAAATGGAAGATTCAGGCGAAGATTCCATTTTCTTCGGACCGGAAGTATCGGGCAATCGTCTTTGAGGGCGAGGGAAACTATGTCCTTGGCGCACCGGAATTTCTTGTCAAAGATAATAAAGAATTAAATGAAAAAGTGGATGCCTGTTCCAGAGAAGGGATGCGTGTCCTTCTTTTGGGAAAATGTTCTTCTGTCAATATGAATGATATGACGGTCAGCGGCGTGACGCCGTCGGGATTGATCGTAATTTCCGACTGTATCCGTCCGGAAGCCCGGGGAACCTTTGAATATTTTGCCAGCCAGAATGTGGCGATCAAGGTGATTTCCGGAGATAATCCGGTGACGGTTTCAAATATTGCAGTGAAAGCCGGACTTGAAGGCGGCGAGAAGTATATTGATGCAAATACGCTTCCGGAGGATTTTGAAGAACTTCGGGAGGTCGTACCGAATTATACGGTATACGGCCGCGTCCGGCCGGAGCAGAAGCAGCGGATCGTCAAGGCTTATCAGGCCAACGGCGCTGTGGTCGGTATGGTCGGCGACGGCGTCAACGACGTTCTTGCCCTGAAGGACGCCAACTGTGGTATTGCCATGGCGGCGGGAAGCGATGCGGCCAAGCAGGTCGCCCATATCGTACTCATGGATTCGAATTTTGCCAGTATGAAGTCCATTGTCCGGGAAGGCCGGATGATCATATCCAATATTGAACGTGTCAGCGCTCTTTACCTGACAAAGACGATTTATTCGGTACTTTTGAGTATTATATTTATTATTCTCGGACGGACCTATCCTTTTGTTCCGATTCATTTAAGTATCATAAGCACGACGGCTATTGGAATACCGAGTTTTATTCTGACGCTGGAGCAGACGGAGACCGTGACAAGCAACGGATTTATGCGGAATGTTCTGCGGATATCCCTGCCGAGCGCGTTGACGATGGTCATTATGATGCTGGTGAATCAGATCGTTTCAGCCTTCTTTGGATTTGACGGATTAATGCTGTCTACCTACAATCTGATTCTGGCCGGTTTTATCAGTCAGATGGTTGTCTGGGAGGTATGCCGTCCGATGAATACGCGGCGGCGGATTCTGTGTATCGCCATGGCTGTTATCTTTGTGGCGGCAATTTTTATTCTGCCGGATTTTTTCAGTATCACCCATATACTGAACTGGCGGCTCATATTTATCATCCCATTGATGATACTTACCCGATATTTGCTTCAGTGGCTCACAAAGGCGGTACGGATTTTGACAAAACAGCGCTGATTACCGCTTTTTGATCTGAGCAAATGACTGTGGCGTCCGGATTCTACTATTGGTCGGTTGCTTTTATGAGGCCTGAAATGTAAGATGATTTCAGGAGGTGGCCTTATGTATCAGACAGAAAATGAAAAGAGCGGCGGAGCATATCCGATGGATAACAAGAAATTCGGAGAATTTATTGCACAGCTTCGCAAAGAGAAGCATCTGACTCAGAAGGAACTGGCGGAGAAGCTTTTTATATCGGATAAAGCAGTCAGTAAATGGGAGAGGGGATTGAGTATACCAAATGTGTCCATGCTCATTCCCATAGCAGAGGCACTGGAAGTGACAGTAACGGAATTACTCCGGGGCGAGAGACTTGAGGACGAGAGAATATTAAAGAAAGAAGAGATTGAAGAGCTGGTGACCTGTTCAATGGAAATGTCATTCAAAGAACAGGAAGTCCGGCAGCGAAACCGCCGGTGGTGGGTCCGTCTGTATCTGGCCAGCCTGTGTATTGCGGCGGCGGAGCTTTTTATATTCGGTCGTTTGGGCTTTTCGCTGAACGATATGGCGGAAGGCGTGCTGCCCTATGCAGGAATGCTTTTGATTTTTGGCGGGTGGTTTTGTATATTTGCCCGGGAGACATTGCCTGCCTATTATGATGAGAACAAGATTAATTTTATTTCCGACGGATTTCTTCGGATGAATATGCCGGGACTTTATTTTAACAACAGTAACTGGCCTCATATTCTGAATACGGCCCGGGTATGGTGTCTGGCCGGAGCAGTGGGCCTGCCTGTCGCGGGATATATTCTTTGGGTCATTTTTGATCGTGAATTGTGGGTCGTTACCCGACTGTTGGTTCCGCTGGCATTTGTTTTGGGAATGTTTATACCCATGTATGTGTTTGGAAAAAAGTATGAATGAAGATGGAAATTTTGAAAAATTTTTATCGAAAAATACCTTTGACGTAAATCTGAAAAAATGATATTATAATCTATACAGCGAGTAGCAAAACTGCGTAAATCCGGTTGAATGCTACTCGCTTTTTTGTGTGTTTATGAAAAACTTTTTGACAGATGAAGGAGGAAATCGTATGGAAAAGTGGAAATGTACAGTATGTGGTTATATTCATGAAGGAGCATTGCCGGAGGATTTTGTTTGTCCGCGCTGTAAACAGCCGGCTTCCGTTTTTGTCTTAATGGAGGATAAAGCAGCAGAAAAAAAGAGTCCTTATGAGGGAACAAAAACAGAAAAAAATCTGGAAGAAGCTTTCTCCGGTGAAAGCCAGGCACGGAACAAGTATACATTTTTTGCAGCTGTGGCACAGCGGGAGGGCTATGAACAGCTGGCAGAATTGTTCTTGAAAACGGCCCGCAACGAGCAGGAGCATGCTCGTATGTGGTTTGAAGCCCTTGGCGGGATCGGAGGCACTGCGGCAAACCTGTTGGCAGCGGCCGAAGGTGAGAATTATGAGTGGACGGATATGTATGATCGTATGGCAAAGGAAGCCGAAGAAGAGGGCTTCCCTGAGATGGCTGAGAAATTCCGCCGTGTAGGCGAGATTGAAAAGGCCCATGAAGAACGTTATCGTAAGCTGTTACATAATGTTGAAATGCAGGAAGTATTTGCAAAGAGCGGTCAGTCTATGTGGGAATGCCGTGTCTGCGGTCATTTGGTAGTCGGCACGGAAGCGCCGGAGGTTTGTCCGGTCTGCGGATATTCCCAGAGCTATTTTGAAGTTCGTAAAGAAAATTATTAATCGATTAAACGGAGGTTTTGAAATCCAATGGAACAGACAGCGAAGACAGACAAAATGGGACAAATGCCCGTAAATAAATTGATGTTGACGATGGGACTGCCGATGATCATATCGATGGTACTCCAGGCCCTTTATAACATTGTCGACAGTGCGTTTATCTCAAATATGGCAGAAAACGGCGAGGCGGCCCTGACCGCCCTGACTCTGGCCTTCCCGATGCAGATGCTGATGGTGGCCATCGGTATCGGAACAGGCGTCGGTACGAATGCGCTTCTGGCAAAGAGTCTCGGACAGGGAAATAAGGAAAAAGCGAGTAAGGTCGCAGGAAATTCTCAGTTTTTGGCGTTGATCATTTATATTGTATTTTTATTATTTGGCATTTTTGGAGTGCGTTTGTACATTTCAACGCAGACGGCAAATGAACTGATTTACAATATGGGTGTGGATTATCTGACGATCTGCTGTGTCATCTCTCCGGGTATTGTATTCTTTTCAGTTTACGAAAAGCTTCTCCAGGCCTGCGGTCACTCAATGTTTTCAACAATCGCTCAGATTGCCGGCGCGATTACAAATATTATTTTAGACCCGATTATGATTTACGGTCTGCTTGGCTGTCCGGAAATGGGCGTAAAGGGCGCGGCTTATGCCACTGTTATTGGTCAGTGTGTTTCCTGGATTCTTGCGTTGATCTTCCATTTGAAGGTCAATAAAGATATCATGAATAAGCGCAAATATTTTAAACCGTCGGCGCAGGTTATTAAAGGTATTTATTCGATCGGTCTGCCGGCGATCATCGCTCAGGCGTTGATGTCTATTATGACCTATGGATTGAACATTATTTTGGGAACTGTCGGAGAGAGTCTGGTGACGGCTTACGGTCTGTATTACAAAATTCAGCAGTTTATTTTATTCGCAGCCTTTGGTCTGCGTGATGCGATCACACCGATCGTATCTTTCAGCCATGGTATGGGAAGCAAATCCCGTATTCGTGCCGGTATAAAATATGGACTGCTCTATACGTTTATTATTATGGTGATCGGTACGGCGGTTGTTGAGATTTTTGCCGGTCCTCTGGCCAGGGTATTTGGTCTGTCCGGAGAAACAGAAAGCATTTGTATCAGTGCGATGCACATTATTTCGATCAGCTTTATATTTGCCGGTGTTAATATTGCACTGCAGGGTGTATTTCAGGCGCTGGACGGCGGCCTTGAATCCCTGATCGTGTCTCTGTGCCGTCAGCTCATATTTGTACTGCCTGTTGCGTGGATTTTTGCTCAGATCGTCATTAAATCATCAGGTTCCACCTGGCTGTTATGGCTGACCTTTCCAATCGCGGAAATTGTCACTGCGGCCATTGCCTGCCTGTTGCTGCGAAAGATTAATAAAAAGGTTGAAGCTTTGGAAAACTAAAAGGAGGTTGGCATTATGAAAAACAGAGTTATTACCATCAGCCGCCAGTTTGGCAGCGGCTGAAGGACCATCGGCAAGGAGGTTGCCGCAAAACTGGGAATTCCGTGCTATGACCATGAGGTTATTGAAAAAATTGCGGAAAAAAGCGGGTTTACGAAAGAGTATATTGAGAAGCGCAGTGAGGATGTAGCCCGTGGAAGCTGGTTGGCCGGAGCCTTTTTCAGCCGGGATTATTCCGGACATTCAACTCAGGATTATGTCTGGAAGGCTCAGAGAGATACGATTCTTGAGCTGGCGCAAAAAGGGCCGTGTGTTATTGTTGGACGATGTGCCGACTATTTATTAAAGGATGAGGCGGACTGCCTGACCGTATTTATCCATGCGGATATGGAAAAACGGGCGGAACGTATTGTGCAGCAGTATGGAGAGCGTTCCGAATCACCGCAAAAGCGGCTGAAGGATAAAGATAAACGCCGGGCAGCCTATTATCAGTTTTATACAGATACTCAATGGGGTGTTGCCGAGCATTATCATGTTTCCTTAGACAGCGGTGTGCTTGGAATTGAAAAATGCGTCGATGGTCTCACAAGATT
>CATZYB010000099.1 GCA_958426095.1 uncultured Lachnospiraceae bacterium | reverse complement strand
AATCATATCCGACTGTCGGAAAGGAGTTTATTTTGAACAGACAGTCAGAAAAAATTACTGCTCTCTATTGCAGGCTTAGCCGTGACGATATGCTGCAAGGGGAGAGCAACAGCATTACCAACCAAAAATCTATTGTCAGCAAATACGCAAAAGATAATGGATTTCAGAACACACAGTTTTTCGTGGATGATGGGTATTCCGGCGTCAGTTTCACAAGACCAGCTTTTATGGAGTTAATGGAACTTGCCGAATCAGGAAAGATTGGTACAATCATCGTCAAAGACCATTCAAGGCTCGGCAGAAACCGCCTTGTTGTCGGTCAGCTATTGGAAGAAGATTTTGTCCGTCTGGGGATACGGTATATTGCTATTATGGATAATATCGACACCAAAGACGGGTTAAGTGATTTTCTTCCCGTACAGGACTGGTTTAACGAAATGCATGCAAAGAATACTTCAAAAAAAGTACGGGCGGTATTCCAGAATAAAGGTATGTCAGGTAGACCACTGACAACGGTTATCCCCTATGGTTACAAGAAGAACGAAGCAGAGCCTGCCCATTGGTTGATTGACGAAGAAGCCGCAGAGATTGTACGCAGGATATTCCGCTTGTGTATTGACGGATACGGACCGACACAGATAGCAAATATTCTCTTTTCAGAGGGTATTCCTACACCAACAGAATATTGGCAGGCACAAGGCAGAAAAACTTCAAATCTACCTGCCCTTCCCCATAAGTGGGCAGCAAGGACGGTTGCAGATATTCTGGAACGACTTGAGTACTGTGGTCACACCGTCAATTTTCGCTCTACTACCCGTTCATTCAAAGACAAGACCAAAATTCACAAACCAAAAGAGGAATGGAAAGTCTTTGAAAACACCCACGAAGCCATCATTGACAATGAAACTTGGGAACTTGTACAAGAACTTAGAAGTCATAAACGCAGACCAAACCGCACAGGCGAAGTCAGTATCTTTTCTGGATTACTCTATTGTGCCGACTGCGGGGAAAAACTGTATTATAGCGTGACGAACAATTACAGCAGGGAGCAGGCATATTTCTTCTGCTCTAATTATCGCAAAAGTACGGCAAACTGTACCGCACACTATATCCGTGAAAAGGTTGTCCATGTCTTGGTGCTTGAAAGCTTGCAGCGAGTCCTATTCTATGTGCAGGCATTTGAAAAACAATTTGTGCAGGAGCAGCTTGACAAATCAAGCGAGGAACAGCGTAAAGAAATTGCCAAGAAGCGGCGTGAATTAGCAAAATCTGAAAAGCGTATTGCGGAACTTGACGTACTGTTTCAGCGGATATATGAAGATAATGTGTCTGGAAAATTGAGTAATGAAAGGTTTTCTATCATGTCGGCAAGCTATGAAGCAGAGCAGAAAACTTTGAAAGAAGCTCTTGACCGGTTAAAAGCCGACATAGAAATGCAAGATGATAAGACAGCGAATGTGTCAGCCTTTGTAGAAAAAGTAAGGCGTTACACGGAAATCCGAGAACTAACGCCTGCCATTGTCAATGAGTTTATCGACCATATCATAGTGTCAAAGAAGCAGGTCATAGACGGTAAGACAATTTATCCCATTGACATTTATTACAATGGTGTTGGCATCATCAACGCCCCGTCCGCTGAAGAATATGAAGAAATGTTCCAAGAACGCTTAAAGCAAAAGCGTTCTCAAAAAGAAAAAACGGCATAGCCACGAATGACTATACCATAATTTGTGAAAGAACTACCCTCGTCCCCTACACTTCCTTATGTGAAGGGGACGAAAAGATACCCCTTATTTTTATGTTAATTCATGGATGAAAATGCCGCTTCGGAGTTTTGGTTCAAACCATGTAGATTTCGGCGGCATAATACATCCGGAATCAGCAATATTCATTAAATCATCCAGAGTGGTCGGATAGAGGGCAAAGGCAACGCCGCGTCCTTCATTGACCAGGCGTTCCAGTTCCGGAAGACCACGGATACCGCCCACAAAATCAATGCGGGAACTTGTACGCGGGTCATCGATATTTAAAATCGGTCCGAGCAGGTTATTTTGAAGGATGGATACATCCAGTTGCTCAACCGGATTTTCTTCGTTAAAACTGCCTTCTTTGAAAGTCAGACTGTACCATCTGCCGTCCAGATACATACCGGCCTGGTGTTTTTTTGTTGGCTCATAGCGTCCGTTTAATGGAGTTATCTTAAAATCTTTTTCCAGTTTTTCAAGAAATTGAGCATTTGTCATACCGTTTAAATCGTGGACATACCGATTATATGGCCATATATGAAGCTGTTCATCCGGAAAAAGGACAGCCAGAAAATAATTGAATTCTTCGCTGCCGGTGTAATCCGGATGTTCTTCCCGGCGCTTCATGCCCACGTGAAAGGCAGAAGCTGCCCGGTGATGGCCATCAGCAATGTACAAATAAGGAATATTGTTAAATTCTTTCTGAAATCTAAGAATTGTTTTCTCATCGTCTACGACCCATACGGTGTGGCGGACGCTGTCTTCTTCTGTGAAGTCATAAACGGGCTTGTAGCTGTCCATCCAGTATTTCATCGCCCGTGTGATATTATCTTGGGCACGGTAGGTCAAAAAAATCGGTCCGGTATTGGCGTCACAGATATCCACATGTCGGATCCTGTCGGCTTCTTTGTCGGCCCGAGTCATCTCATGTTTTTTGATTGTTCCGTCGGCATAGTCGTCAATCGATACACAGCCGACAATTCCGGTCTGTACACGTCCGTACATAATTTCACGATAAATGTACAGACATGGTTTCGAATCCTGAATGTAAATGCCATTGGAACGCATCTGTCTCAGGGTGTCGGCAGCTTTTTGATATACCCGGCTATCATAGGGATTAACAGAGTTATCAAAATTAATTTCTGCTTTGTCCACATGCAGAAAGGAATAAGGGTTATTTCGTACAAGTCTCCGGGCTTCTTCTGTATTCATTACATCATAGGGTAAGGCAGCAACCCGGCCGGCCAGAGACGGTACAGGGCGAACTGCAGCAAAAGGTTTTAAAACGGCCATGATATCCTCCTTATATGTTTAGTCTTATGTGTAAAGGTAACTTCTATATTAACACAAATAGTTACAAAACTTCAAGTGTTATCATGATAGTTTGTTAAAGAAAATGTATTAAAATTAAAAAAATTGACGGAATTTGTAAGAAAAATACAAGTATTATTCAGCATTTATGACATAGACAAAAATATATAAGATGCTATACTACAATAACATATGGGCATCGAAATGGAAAGGTGATGTATATGGGAAATACATTGGATATGATTATTGTATGTATACTTCGGATATTTGTTCTTTTATATTTGTACCAGACAGTATATTTACTGGTTGGTCTTTTTTGCAAGCCGAAACGGTTCGTCAGTAATGCATTTCATCGATATGCCGTATTGATATCAGCACGAAATGAGAGCGCTGTTATTGCAAACTTAATTGAAAGTATAAAGAATCAGGATTATCCGTCGGAGCTGGCAGACGTATTTGTTGTGGCAGATAACTGCACGGACGATACGGCGGCTGTCGCAAAGAAAGCGGGCGCCATTGTTTTTGAGAGGTTTGATCAGCAGCAGGTGGGGAAAGGATATGCCCTGAATTATCTGTTGGGGATGATCAAACAGCAGTATGGACCGGATTATTACGAAGGATATTTTGTATTTGATGCAGATAATATTTTGGAAAAAGATTATATTGCCCAGATGAACACCGTATTTGATAATGGATATTCGTTGGTTACCAGTTATCGGAATTCAAAAAATTACAGTGATAACTGGATTACTTCCGGTTACGGTTTATGGTTTCTCAGAGAAGCCAGATATTTGAATAATGCCCGGATGATTCTTGGAGCCAGTTGTGTTGTATCCGGTACAGGATTTCTTGTACATAAAGATATTGTTAAACGGAACGGCGGCTGGAATTGTTTCCTGTTGACGGAAGATATTCAGTTTTCTACGGAAAATATTATCCGGGGAGACAAGATCGGATATTGTGCGGATGCTATGTTTTATGATGAACAGCCGGTGCGTTTTGTTGATTCGTGGAATCAGAGACTTCGTTGGTCGAAGGGATTTTATCAGGTATTCTTCCGTTATTGGAAGGATTTGGTGAAAAAGATATTCGTGGAATTTAAGTTTTCATGTTACGACATGTTTATGACATTGCTTCCTGGACTTTTGGTAACTGTAATGATTATCCTGGCCTGTTTCGGCGTTGTAGTCGCGGAGGATACAAGCTCAAAGATTTTGATGGATTCATTGACTTCGCTGGCTGTTTATTCTGTGATCGCATCCTATATTTCGTTTTTTGTCATGGGATTGATCACGACGATAACGGAATGGAAGAAAATCTATTGTAGTTCGGAGAAAAAAATCTTATATTTATTTACATTTCCAATTTTTATGTTTACTTATCTGCCGATATCGATCGTGGCCGTATTTGCAAAGATTCACTGGAAGCCGATTCCACATTCAGTGGTCGTCACGGCAAATCAGATTAAAGGCCAATAATGAAAAAAATTAAAAAAAGGTGTTGACAAAAGAACCAACATTTGTTATATTACAGATAGAACAAATAAAACATATAAAACATATAAAACAATCGAATGGAGGAATGGTTTATGTTAATGCCTAGTATTTTTAATAATAGTTTATTTGATGAGATGATGGATTTCCCATTCGGAAGAGATTTCTTTAGTAATTCCGGACATATGCTGAATGAGTATAGAACGGGAGTCATGAAAACAGATGTAAAAGAAGCCGATGGTGTTTATGAAGTTGATATGGAGCTTCCGGGATATAAGAAGGAAGATGTTTCAGCAAAGCTTGAAAAAGGTTATCTTACAATTACAGCTTCAAAGAATGCGGAGAATGATACAAAGGATGACGATGGCAAGTATATTCGCCGGGAACGTTATTCTGGTCAGTGTTCCAGAACATTTTACGTTGGCGAGAATGTCCGTCAGGAAGACATTCATGCGAAATTTGAAGATGGTATTTTGAAATTAACTGTGCCGAAGACTGAGCCGACAAAAATTGAAGAACAGAAATATATATCCATTGAAGGTTAATGGATATACCTCCCCACCTATTTTCACGGGCGCCCATTAAAGGACGCCCGTTTAGATTGTAAACAAAGTTGCTCATCTGGTTTTTCTAAAGTGAATTAGCTTTTTCATTTCAATGAATAATAATAACAAATAATATACAAATAATCTTTAAGAATTCATGATACATATTGGGTCAAATTTACTCCTTAATAATTAATTGACGTATATAGCAATTTCTAAAAACAATGATATCATTACTATTATTTTGAGTCAATTGGGCAAAATCATTATAATCCTCCGTAAAAATACATGGTTAAAGAAATCCTCGCAGATATAAACGACATATGATATAATAAGAAAGAATGTATCGTAGAGAGTGAGACAGTGAGTTATGGAATATGTTGTCGTGGATTTTGAGTGGAATCAATCTCCATATGGTAAAAATGCTTCAAATAAACATCTTCCTTTTGAGATTATTGAAATCGGTGCGGTAAAGCTGGATGAAAACGGACAGGAGATCGACCGATTTGACGAGGTTATCAAACCGAAGGTTTATAGAAAGATGCATCATGTGACGAAGAATCTGACGGGGATAACTGAAAAGGATTTGAATCAGGGCAGGGCTTTTCCGAAGGCGCTGGTGGATTTTATGTGCTGGTGCGGTGACGATTTCGTGTTTTGTACCTGGGGAAATCTGGATTTGCTTGAACTTCAGAGAAATATGAAATTTTACCATTTGGAGGATTTACTGGTTGGACCGATTAAATATTATAATGTACAAAAGCTGTTTCGTATACTTTATGATGATGAGAATAGCGCGGCGTCTCTGGAATATGCTGTGGATTTTTTAAATATCCGTCGAAGAGGATGCTTTCATCGGGCAATCAACGACGCGGAATATACGGCGGAGATCTTTGCCTTGATGGATAAGCAAAAGGCAGAAAAATGGTATACGGTGGATTACTATAAAAATCCAAAAACACGTAAAGAAGAAATTAAACTCGTTTATGATACTTATTTTAAATACATATCGAAGGAATTTGCCAGCAAAGAAGCGGCTATGGCGGACCGGGAAGTGCGTACGACCCGGTGTTATAAGTGTGGCCGGCCGGCCCTGAAGCGGATTCGCTGGTTTTCAGGAAAGAGCCGGTGTTATTATTGCCTGGCGGAATGTGCGGAACACGGTTATATACGGGGAAAAATCCGCTTGAAGAAGACGGATGAGGACAAAGTGTATGTGGTAAAAACATTGCGTCAAATTGATGAAGACGGCGCGAAACAGATTGGAGCCATGAAAGAAGAAGTCCGTCAGAAGCGTCAGGAAAAACGGCACAGGGAGGGAATGCATGAAGGCTAAATTTATTATTAATCCTTCATCCGGAAAACAAAATTTTTTAAAAAGTATTGAGAGCGTCGTCGGTTGTCTTGTATTAAACCAGGTAGTCAACCAGGTAGATGTGGTTTATACAAAACAGGAAGGAGATGCTCTTTTAGAAGCACGGGAGATAAAAAAAGGCGAGTATGATTTTGTCGTATCCGTTGGCGGTGATGGGACGTTAAATGATGTGGTCAATGGTTTGATGGAAGGCGGCAGCGAGACTCCGTTGGCGGTGATCTCTGTGGGAACGGCTAACGATTTTGCTCAGTATGCCAAACCGCCTCAAACACCGGAAGCTTTTTGTAAGATGATCATGGAGTTTAAAATCCGGTGCATTGATGTGGGCAGGATCAATGACCGTTATTTTATTAACCGGGTCAGCGGCGGATTTGGTTCCAATGTGGGGGATAAGGTTTCTCAGGAATCAAAGGCTGTGCTTGGAAAGCTGGCCTATTATATGGAAGGCGCCCTGGATTTTTCAAAGAAGGGTGTGGAAACTCTGAAGGTGCGGTTTGATTCAATGCAGTTTCGGGGAGAGAGGGAAGTCATCAGTTTTATGGTGTTAAATACCTGCGCCGGTTTTGGCATGTACAGGGGACTTCCGGAAAAAGACCCGGATGATGGGACGCTTGACGTCATGATCGTGAAAAAAATGGATTTGGGTCAGATGCCGGGACTGGGAATACAGGCGCTGACAAAAAAGATGGTAAAGCACCCGAAAGTGCGTCATTTCAGAACCGAGCGGATTCGGCTTGAATCGGCCGGGGATACGGATATTGTCGTTGATTATGATGGTCAGGTTTTTGGAAAGCTTCCGGTGGAGCTTTCAGTTATCCCCAAAGCTATAAAGTTGATCATACCTTAAAAAGTGCCGCGTATTGCGGCACTTTTAGTGTATTGATGATCAGCAATCTTTCCTTTTACCGAGATTTAAGATAAACTGGCAAACCTCTTTCCATGATTTTTGGCATTGGATGCAGCAACGGTCCAGCCCTTTATGGTCATAACAAAGAACAGAAAATTTCTTGTTTAGATTTTTGGAATTTTTCATAATAATCCTGCCTTAAGGGAATTATTAATCAATATATGCGCCGGAAACGGAGACGGTGCGGACGGAGGCTCAGAAATTATGTGCCGATAGGCTTACCGATGCGCTACCAGGCGGTGGATCGGATTTCCGAGGGCGGAAAATTTAGCTTCGTATTCGGTCATAACATTGCCTTCCGCATAAGGGCTGTGATGCAGATCGTAGGTTACGTTGTCAAGTGTCCAGCCGGCTGCGGCCACTTCTTCCAGAGAAAAATCAAAGAGAGGACGATTGTCTGTTTTAAAGATGACTTTACCTTCCGGGGCTAAAATCTGATGATAACGGTTCCAAAAATCCCGGTAGGTCAGACGCCGTTTGGCATGGCGGTCCTTTGGCCATGGGTCAGAAAAATTCAGATAGATGCCTTCAACTTCATGTTCGGCAAAGACGTCGGTGATTTCTTCCGCATCCATACGGATAAAACGGAGATTATCGCCCTCGAAAGTTTCGCATTTTTCCAGAGCCCGGACAAGGACGCTGGAATATTTTTCAATTCCGATAAAGTTTTTATCCGGATTCCTCCGGGCCATTTCAAGGATAAACTGTCCTTTTCCCATACCGATTTCTATATAAAGAGGTTTGCTGTTTCCAAAAACCTCATTCCACTGTCCTTTTTTTTCAGTGATTTCCTGGATAACCAGGGGATTGGCCGCGATGGTTTCCCGTGAACCTTTAACGTTTCTTAAACGCATGTATGAATCAACTCCTTCTTCGTAAGAATATATCATAAAATTGACTTTTTTTCTACTTTCGTTTACTATCATAGATATATTAGTAAATATTCAGGTAAAGGAGAGTTTGATGAAACGATTATTAGCCCTGATTCTGATCTGTATTTTGTGTCTGGGGTCAGTCCTTCCGGTTTATGCGGAAGAGGAAAATGGCGAGACAGCAGTGTCGGAATCTGAAACAGAAACGGAGGCGCCTCCGGAAATCAAGCCGGACGATGAGGTTTCAACGGAAGATATTGTTTTATATTCAGAAGGCGTTGTTGTCCTGGATATGGATACGGGCGCCGTTCTCTACAGTAAAAATAAGGACAGAAAGCTTTATCCGGCCAGCATTACAAAAATTCTTACGGCCTACTTAGCATGTACCCATCTGGATTTGAATGGGGAGATTACCTTTTCAAAAGAGGCCTTGGACGGTATTGATATATGGATGGATATGAATATCGGAATGGAAGAGGGCGAGATTTTATCCGTAGATCAGGCCCTGCATGCGTTGATGATGGTTTCGGCCAATGAGGTGGCCTGTGGGCTGGCCGAGGCCGTTTCCGGTTCAGTATCGGCTTTTGCAGATTTGATGAATCAGACAGCGGCATCGGTTGGATGCACAAATACCCATTTTACCAATCCGAATGGGCTTCATAATAACAATCATTATACGACTGCTTATGACATGGCGCGGATCGCCCGTCTGGCCTATACGAATGAAAAATTCCGTTCTCTCATTCAGGAACCGGTATATGTCATTGAAAAGACGAATAAAAAAGAAGAACCGATCGAGCTGATACAGCAGCATAAGATGTATATGGAGTCGGATTATACCTACGAAGGGTGCCGGGGAGGCAAGACCGGATTTACTTCGGAAGCACAAAGTACACTGGTAACTTACGCTGAGAGAAATGGGATGCGGCTTGTATGCGTGACGATGAAGGCAGAGAACTGGCACCATTACACGGACACGATTCAGGCTCTGGATTACTGTTTTAATACATATACAAAAACGGCAGTAACGGACCAGACCGATCTGGCGCTCCGTCTAAAGACCGAATACTCGGAAATGGAAGGCATTTGGAATTATAATCGTCGGGTCAGCGGATGGAATTTTTTTCTGAATACAGAGGCATTAGTAGATGTAAAAAAGGATGGTTCGCTGGCGGACTGGACAGAAAAGTTTGTTCCGGCCGAATCGGTGGAGCTTGGGATTGCGCCTTATGATTTCTATACCGGTCAATGCGGCACGGTGGAATATTATGACGGTGAACGTTTTATGGGAAGCGTTCCGGTCTACATGGCTTTGCCGAAGCTGACTTCAGGCGATCGATTGTCAATGCAGACCCGGATGTCAAATGCCCGTCTGATCGAGATGCTCCAGGAAAAGGATCAGACAACGGCGACGGCGAGAGATTCGGTGGATTCGGCGGCGGGCATGTTGTATGAGCGTTTAAATCAGTTAGAAATATCTCCGATGTGGCTGGGGGTCATTGCTGTGGCCGTGATCATAGCCATGTTTTTGCTGAGTTTGCTGTGGCAGATGTTTCGGCGAAAACGCAGGCGGAGAAATTATGAACGGCTTCGGAAAAAACGTCTGGAGGAAAAACAGAAGGAATCTGAAAAATAAGAAAATGGACACTTTGGAAATTTCATTCCGAAGCGTCCATTTTCTTATTCAAGACTTTTTTAGAAAATTAGATTTCAGGAGGA
>CATZYB010000098.1 GCA_958426095.1 uncultured Lachnospiraceae bacterium | reverse complement strand
TCTTCTGAACAGCTTTTTCCAGATCATCCGCTTCATCTTCGGAAATCTCTTTGGCCTTGCTCCATTTCTTTAAAGCATCATTGGCGTCACGGCGGATATTACGAACGGCAACCTTTGCTGCCTCGCCTTTCTTCTTAACATCTTTTGCAAGCTCTTTACGGCGTTCCTCGGTAAGTTCAGGGAACACAAGGCGGATCGCTTTACCATCGTTGCTCGGTGTAATACCGATATCCGAGGCCATGATCTCTTTTTCGATCGCTTTGATCAATTTAGATTCCCAAGGCTGGATCAAAATAACCCGCGCTTCCGGAACAGTGATATTTCCCACCTGCTGAATCGGTGTCGGTGTTCCGTAATAATCCACCACCAGTTTGTCCAGAACATGCGGATTTGCGCGTCCGGCACGGATGGAAATATAATCTCTCTCCAGGCTCTCCAATGTTTTTTTCATCTTTGTCTCATAAACTTGTATTCTTTCATCCATGTCTGAAATCCTCCCAAATTATTTATCATTCATCCACGGTCACATAAGTGCCGTTAAACTCACCATATAAAGTTTCTACAATGCTGTTCTTCTCATTCAGCCCGAAAACAACCATCGGCATATGATTTTCAAGACACATGATCGTCGCCGTAAGGTCAACGACCTGCAGTCTCTGGTCCACTACTTGCTGAATGCTGATCTCATCATACTTCACCGCATCCGGGTAAACCTTCGGGTCTTTATCATAAACGCCGTCGATAGCCTTGGCCAGCAAAATCGCATCCGCCTCAATCTCAATAGCCCTCAATGTCGTTCCTGTATCCGTTGAGAAATACGGATGTCCCGTACCTCCGGCAAAGAAAACTACTTTACCTCCGGAAAGTGCAGCCATCGCCTTATCCTTTGAAAACAGTTCGGTAAACGCACCGCAGACAAAAGGCGTAAATACCTCTGTAGCCATGCCCAGTGTACGGAAAATCTCTGAAACATAGATACAGTTCATCACGGTTCCAAGCATACCGATCTGATCCGATTTTGTCCGCTCAATGATCTTACTGCTGTTGCGTCCTCTCCAAAAATTACCGCCGCCGATAACGATCGCTACCTGTGTGCCTTTATCGGTAATCTCTTTCACCTGACGTCCAACCTCCAGGCATGTGGCCTCGTCAAAGCCAAAACCTTTTTCCCCCGAAAGAGCCTCACCGCTTAATTTTAATAAAATACGTTTCATGTTTTTCATTTTAAACACCTCATAAATAATCTATCATAAAATATTCATTTTTTCTACTATTATTTTATTTCCCCGCCCTTCTTTCACATTTTTTTAGCCAGAGCCTTGAAAACTGCTGAAATATGGGATACATTTAACTTTATCATCAAAAGATTATTAGGAGGAGACACTATGATGAAAGAAATGCGCCGCAAAGACCGGCAATTGAGCCCTGAAGACACCCTCACTGTCCTTGAACAGGGAGAATACGGCATTTTATCCACTGTTTGTGAAGACGGTACACCTTACGGCGTCCCGGTAAACTACGTTTATTTCAATGAGCATATCTATTTTCACTGTGCAAAAAATGCCGGCCTAAAGCTGGAAAACATACGAAATAATGCCAATGTCTGCTTCACCGTTGTGGGCCGGACCGAACTTCTCCCGGCCAAATTCAGCACAAAATACGAAAGCGCTGTTCTTTTCGGTCAGGCCCGGCTGTTGAAGGAGGATGAGAAAAAAGAACCGCTGCTGAAGCTTATTGAAAAATATTCGTCAGATTTTGTGGAAGCCGGCCAAAAATACATGGAAAAATCCGCTTCCGAGGCAGATATCGTAGAAATATCAATTGAATTCGTTACCGGCAAAGGCCGTAAATAATGTTTTTTTTGTTTTTTTTCTGGTACATTTTTAACAATTATTGATAATTTTGCTGATTTCTGATATGCTAAACTATACCCGTTTTGGGTATTATAACAATTTCATATTTTAGCAAGGGGGAAATTATTATGGAAAACTTCCTTATGATCGTTCCTGTCATCGGAATCCTTGCCCTTCTTTTTGCCATTGCAACTTCTGCATCCATCGGCAAAAAGGACGCGGGAAATGACCGTATGAAGGAGATCGCAGGAGCCATTGCCGAAGGCGCGAGAGCCTTCCTTATGTCAGAATACAAAGTGCTCCTGATCTTTGTTGTTGTCATGTTTGTTGTCATCGGACTTGGCCTGTCCAACTGGATGACGGCTGTCTGCTTCCTTGTCGGCAGTATTTTTTCGGTTCTTGCCGGTTATCTCGGCATGGGTGCTGCTACAAAAGCAAATGTCCGCACGACAAGCGCAGCCATGAACTCCGGTATGAATGCCGCTCTTTCTGTTGCATTCTCCGGCGGTAGTGTTATGGGACTTGCCGTTGTCGGCCTTGGTCTTTTCGGTATCAGTATCATTTATGTACTTACCGGAAACGCAGACATCCTTTTCGGATTCAGCCTGGGCGCTTCTTCCATCGCTCTGTTTGCCCGTGTCGGCGGCGGTATTTATACAAAAGCTGCAGACGTCGGGGCTGACCTTGTTGGTAAGGTAGAAGCCGGAATCCCTGAAGACGACCCGAGAAACCCTGCAGTTATTGCCGATAACGTTGGTGATAACGTTGGCGACGTTGCCGGTATGGGCGCCGACCTTTTTGAATCCTATGTCGGTTCCATTATCTCCGCAATGACCCTCGGTTTAACTTACTACGGACAGACAGGTATCCTGTTCCCATTACTTCTGGCGGCCGGCGGTGTTGTCGCTGCGATTCTCGGTACTTTTGTTGTTAAGGCCGGTAATGCAACGAATCCGCATGCAGCTCTGAAACGTGGTGAATATGGCGCTACAGCTATTGTTATCATCATTACGATCATTTTAAGCAGAACGATGTTCGGCAGCTTTAATATCGCTTTAGCCGTTATCGCCGGACTTCTTGTCGGTGTATTGATCGGTGTTGTTACCGAAATCTATACTTCCGATGAATATCGTTTTGTTAAAAAGATTGCTCAGCAGTCTGAAACAGGTTCCGCAACAACCATTATCAGCGGTCTCGCTGTCGGTATGCAGTCCACTGTTGTTCCGATTTTATTGATCTGTGTTGGTATCTTTATTTCTTACGAACTGGTTGGCCTTTACGGCATCGCTTTAGCAGCCGTTGGTATGCTGTCCACAACAGGTATCACTGTTGCCATTGACGCTTACGGTCCGATCGCAGATAATGCCGGAGGTATTGCTGAAATGTCCGGTCTGGATGAATCTGTTCGTGAAATTACAGATAAACTTGACTCTGTAGGTAATACAACAGCCGCTATGGGTAAAGGTTTCGCTATCGGTTCTGCCGCTTTAACAGCGCTGGCACTGTTCGTATCCTACTCTGAAGCTGTAAATTTAAGTGCCATCAACGTTCTTGATGCCCGTGTTGTTATCGGTGTATTCATCGGCGGTACATTGACCTTCCTCTTCTCCGCTCTGACTATGGAATCCGTTTCCAAGGCTGCTTACAAGATGATCGAAGAGGTTCGCCGTCAGTTCCGTGAAAAACCAGGCATCCTGAAAGGTACAGACCGTCCGGATTACACAACCTGTGTCGCTATTTCTACTCAGGCTTCCCTGAAAGAAATGTATGTACCGGGTATCATGGCTGTTCTTGTACCGATCATCGTTGGCGTGCTTCTTGGCGTTGAGGCCCTCGGCGGTCTTTTAGTAGGCGCCCTGATCACCGGTGTTCTTATGGCCATCTTCATGTCCAACTCCGGCGGCGCTTGGGATAACGCTAAGAAATATATCGAAGGCGGACATCACGGCGGCAAAGGAAGCGAAGCTCACAAGGCAGCCGTTGTCGGCGATACAGTCGGCGATCCATTCAAAGATACATCAGGACCATCGATCAACATCCTGATCAAATTGATGACTATCGTTGCCCTTGTATTCGCGCCACTCTTCCTTCAGATCGGCGGATTACTGTAATAACAATTAAATTTAAAAGAGGCGGCCGCATCTATGATTTTTTAATCATTGACGCGGCCGTCTCCTGGTTTTAAAACAGGTCTTTAATTTTTTCCCAGATATTTTCTTCTTTTATCTCAGTTTCTTCTTCCGTCTCTTCCGGAATGGTGATTCCGTCCGTCTGCATCACAAACTGAACCAGACCGATATTCGTATTCTTTTCTGAGACAAAGGAAACGGTTTCAAAATCACTTCCCGCAATTTTGTCAATAGCCTTATCGATTTCCTCATCAATTTTTGAATCCATGTCCGAAACCTGATCTTCAAATGTTCCGGTGCCCTCAAGAAGCTCCTCCGTTCCGTTCTTTAATTCTGATACGCCGTCCCCAAGTTCTCCGGCTCCGTTTTTTAACTCCTCCGCTCCGGACATCAGACTGGAAGCTCCATCGACAGCGCTTTCGGCTCCATCTTTCAAATATCCTGCGCCGAAAGCCAATGCGTTCGTTCCGGCATACAGCGCTGCGCTTCCACTGTAAAGCTCTTTTATTCCGTTTAGAAGACTGCTGCTTCCTGATGCCATATGCTCCGCACCTTCCGCCAACCCTCCGGCGCCTTCCGCCGCCTGACCTAATGCGTCATTCAATAAGTCATATCCTGACTGAAGACCGGATATTCCCTCCGTATAACCGTTGATTCCCGTATCCAATTTGCTATATTCTTCACTGAGCATATCAATGGCATCCTTTAATGGCTGCATTTCATCCGATACCATATTTTCAAGAATCACCGGAAGACTCTGTACCTGTTCATCAAAAAGTTTATACTGAGAACTTAATGCTTCTAATCCGGCATCAACACCGGATGCACCCTGGGCCGCCCGGTCTACGCCATTCTGAAAATTTTCAAGGGCCTGATTATCCTGATCCAATAATCCGGCAATATCAGACACATTTTCGATCACTTCTCCAATATCAATACCGCCTGCCATTGCTGCGATTTTTAACAAAAGATCGTCCGAAAGACTTCCAAGCACTGCATTTGCCTGACCGGCCAGACCGCTTAGATATGCCGCCGCATTGCTGTTTTCTGTTTTCAGAGCATTCACTCCGTCATAGCTGCCCTGAATCGTTCCCAGACCTTCAGCAACCTGACCTGCGCCTTCCTCCGCCTGTGCAATTCCTTCCAAAATCTGCGAAGAACTATTCAGCAATGTCTGCATCTGCTCTGTTCCCACTTCAATACTGCTCAGGCTGGCCTGAATCTGTTCCAACGCCAATTTTACCTCTGTCGAGCCTTCAATGAGTTCCGGCGAATTTTCCACCAGGGTATTAAAGCCTTCCTTCAGTTCTCCTGCCCCCTGCTGCATCTGACCCAGACTCTCTGAAAGTTCCTCTGTCCCGGCTTTTAAAGAGGCGTTCCCCGCCGCTGCGCTTTCCGCACCCTCCGAGAGCTGCTTCGCACCTTCCGTTAAGCTGCCCGCACCTTCATTCACGCTGACTGCTCCGCTGTTCAAAGTATCCAGGCCATCCAGCAAAGCGGCTGTTCCGCTGTTCAATGCAGCCGTTCCGTCGCAGAGCGCCCCGGCGCCATCCTCTAATTTTGCCGCTCCATCCTGAAGCTCACCGACACCGTCATCCAACGACTTCGCCCCGTTGTTAAACTTCTCCGCCGCCTCTCTGATCTCATCCGTTTTTTCTGTAAGACCGCCTTTATCAATGGAGTCGCTGTCTATATCAAAAGACATCGGAACCGCCTGAAATGAAATCGCCTCCATTTCAAAATCAGTCACATCTGCCTTTATTGTAAATTCCTTTTCCTGACCGGCCATGATATTATAAAGGAGCTGTCTGTTTTTCCCCACATTGGCCTCTGTCGCTCCTTCGGCCGTAATATCACTGCAATGATCCGTATCCAGAGTTACCGCAGCCTGCATTAAATAATTATCAAAAAACGCATCGTCTGAGTCCGGATTATCCTCTACATGTATCTGAATCTCCAAATGTCCGTTGGCTCCGGCCAGTTCATCCGCCGTCGTCTCTTCTCCATCCAGCATATAAGAAATACTGATGAGCCACGGTAATACCGCATCCTCAAGCTTCCCCTGATAAAGAAATTTCCCTGAAGCCGCATTTACAGTGACCTTGTCACCCGTCATCCGGATTTCTTCTTCTGAGCTTAAATTTCTGACAGAAGAATACTTTCCGTAATCCACAATACTGGTATCTTCATCCAGCATATATTCATTAACAACATATATGTCAGAAACGCTTCCATCCTGCTCCAGATTCACATAAATATTTTCATCCTTGCTGACTTTTTCATCCGCATAAGCCGGAAGGATCGATCCTGCGGCCAAAGCCGCACATAAGGTTACGGAAATAACTTTTTTATACTTCTTGCTTCTGTTCATTTTTTAGTCCTCCTTTCGCCGGTTTTTTGAAAAACAACCTGTCAAACAGATACAACAGCCCCGGCAAAACAAATAATACAATTATCATGGAGCAAATAGCTCCGATTCCCAAAAACATTCCCAGCTGGGATAATAGCTGGTTCGACGATATATAGCCAAGCAAAAATCCGACAACGGTCAATACGCTGCCCGAAGTCATAATAGAGACAGTCACAGCGGCTATTGTTTCCGTCACGGCCTCTTTTTTAGAACATATCATACGAAACTCCCGGTAACGATCGGAAAACAAAATCGCATAATCCACCGTCGCTCCCAGTTGAACAGAGCTTATGATCAGATAGGCGATATAAAACACAACAGACCCTTTTATGTAAGGTACAGAAAGATTCAGCCATATGGCTGTCTCGATACTCACGACAAGGATCACCGGCAATGAAACAGACTTTAAAAGCAGTATGAGTACCACCAGTACGGCGACAATCGCCACCAGATTGACCTTTAACATATCCGCCGTTACCGTATCCATCAGATCATAGGTACTTACGCCTTCTCCCGCCAGATAATAAGTATCCGGATAATATTCCCCGGCAATCCCTCGGATTCTTTCTACAAGTTCAAATGTTTCATCCCCTTCATAATCGGCGTCCACCGTAATGACCATACGGCTGTAATTTTCCGATTCCAGCAGAGAAAGCGTATCCTCGTCCAAAAAATCTCTTGGTATTTCCGCCCCGGCCATATCCACAAAAGAAATAATGCTTGTAACCTGCGGCACCGTATGAAGCTCATTTGAAAGAGCTTTCTCAGCAGATGTATCTCCTTTTGGTACTAACAGCACATAGGTATCACTCTTTCCAAATACATCGTCCACCTTTTGTATATCCGAACCCATCTTTGTTTTCTCGCCAAACATATGACCAGAACCGTAATAATAGCTGTTGGCATTTGACGCCAGACAGGCCGGTACGATCAATACAGCAAAAACACAGACGAAGGGAATCATCAGCCGTCCAACGACCCGACCGAGTTTATGGAAATCCGGGACAAAAGGTCTGTGGCGCGTTCTATCCAGCCATCGATGCGTTGCAAGAATCAGCGCCGGCATAAAAATAAATACGGTGATAAGACTGAAGGCCACACCTTTTGCAAGAACCAGGCCAAGATCGGGACCAAGCAAAAACCGCATCAGGCACAAAGCCAGAAAACCGATGACTGTCGTCAGACCGCTTGACAGGATTGACGAGGTGGATTTGCACAAAGCCTGAACCATAGCCTCCTCTGTGTCCGCATATTCTTTTCGGCATTCCTCAAACCGGTGGATAAGAAATACTGAATAATCTAATGAAACCGCCAGCTGTAATATACTTCCCGCCGCATTTGTCACAAAGGAAATCTCCCCAAAAATTAAATTTGTTCCTCTATTGATAAGAATCGCTATACCCAATCCCAATAAAACAATCAATGGTTCCACCCATGAATCTGTGGTAAGTATCAATACAAAAATCACAAAAATTACCGCAATGACAGCAATTTTATAAATCTCTGATACAGTATTCATCGTTGCCGTCGCTGTTGATACGGCGCTCCCTGTCATGGCATTTTCGTCTCCGATCAATGCGCGTATATCGTCTACGGCTTCCACCCGCTTATGTTCCTCTATCGTCACGGTAAGCAATGCCGTTCCGTCCTTATAATAAGTCTCTACAGCGTCTGAATTCTGTGTTTCCAGAGGAATCGATATATCCAGTGCGTCATCCAGCCAGGTAACCTCCTGAACACCGTCAACCTGCTTCAGTTTTTCCTTATATTCCAACGCTTCCGGAATCGTTACATCATTTATCATGACACGGGCATTTGGAATTCCCCCATCAAACTCTGCCTCCATCACATCCAGCGCCACTGTGGAGGCCGAATCTTCCGGCAGGTAATCATTCATATCATAATTCACTTCAACGAAATTCGATAAAAACAGGCAGATGACTGCGGCTGCCACAAAAAAGAACATGATCTTTTTTCGATGACTGACAACGCCTGTATAAAATTTATACATATTTCTACTCCTTTCCATCAGAACATGCATCACCGAAAATTTCAAATACATCCTGTTTTCTATGTATGAACAGATGCACCCTGTCCGCCCGGACGATGCCCTCTGCAATAAACGGGATCGTGTTCATCAATGTATTCAACCGGCCTTCTATACAGCAATTTCCTTCTCCATCAATAACACCGCTGAAAGCTTCTGAATGTCCCAATATTTCTATACAGCCATCAATTTTATTTCCAACGGTATTTACGGCCATCATCCCTCTGCGCTCTCCGATAGGAACATCCATAACAATCCTATAGACATAACGTGGCATCTATCATGTCTCCCCTTCCGTTCACGACCGGAAACAAGTCAGGACTTTGGCCAGCATATCCACGGTCTTTTCAATACCCATGACAGAGCTGTTGACGCAGATATTATAATTGTGCGGCCGTCCCCATCCGCCCCCGGTATAATAATTGTAATAGTTTTTTCTCTCCTTATCCGTCTTGCGGACCAGCGCAGACGCCGATTTTTCATCCAGCCCCAGCAATTTCATTTTTCGCTGGACTCTTTCTTCAAAAGGCGCCGCAATAAACAGGCTGATGCAGGGAATATTATTTTGTTTCAGAATATAATCTGCACACCGACCCACAAAAACACTTTCTTCCTGCGCCAGCTCCAATACTATTTTGCTCTGCACTTTAAATAAAATATCATTTGTGGACAATCCTCTCAGTTCCCTGTCCTCCATATTATAGTGAACATCATGCAGGAACGGATTTGTTCTGCGCTCATCTGCCTTCTGCAGCTTTTCCATACTCAGCATACTGCGCTCCATAGCGCTTTCCACCAATTCCTGATCATAAAAACCCATTCCCATACGTTTCGCCAGCTTCTCTGCAATTTCATGTCCTCCGCTTCCGAATTCTCTTCCGATACAAATAGTCATATAATCCCTCCTGTTCATTTTTTATAACTCTGAAAATAATATATTCCATGCCGTCCTTACCATAAAATGGTCAAACACCCGCAGATGTGTAAAACCGGACAAATCTTCAAATTTGTTGGGACAAATGTCCGGTTTTTTGTTGCGTGTACCGGATGTTTTCATATATAATTATATAATCATTTACAGTGGAGGTAAGAACATCGAATGAAACAGAAAGAAATATCTCTGAACACAAAAAAGGCTCTTGCAGAATCACTGAAAAAAGCCATGAAGAAAAAACCGTTTTCAAAAATCACAGTCAGCGAACTCATCGCCGACTGCAATATAAACCGAAAAACCTTTTATTATCATTTTGAGGATATTTATGATTTATTAAAATGGATGTTCGAAGAAGAAGCGATCAACGTATTAAAGCACTTCGATCTGTTGGTAGATTATGAAGAAGCCTTAAATTTCGTTATGGATTATGTGGAACAGAACGACCATATTATCAACTGCGCCTATGATTCCATCGGACAGGAAGAAATGAAAAGATTTTTCTATGCAGATATTTATGACAACACCCTGTCAAACATCACACACCCTCAAAAGCAAAACAATTATACGCTTTCAGACGAATTCCGCACTTTTATGGCTAAAT
>CATZYB010000097.1 GCA_958426095.1 uncultured Lachnospiraceae bacterium | reverse complement strand
GTTCAACTTCAACGAAAAATTGATTTGAAAAACCAGACAAAAAGCGAAAACTGTCTAACAATCTCTGACCTTTTTTCTAAATAGTCAAAGATTGCAAGACAGTTTATAAAAATTAAATTTCTAATTCAATTTTTCTTCCCGACGGAACATACCTTCTATAGATGACGCCGGCCGAATCCAGCATACGCTTGGAGGCTATAACTGCCGGTGTGTCCGGGTACTTATCTTCCCCATAAATAATCTCTTTTATACCGCTCTGGATAATTGCTTTGGCACATTCATTACACGGAAAAAGCGATACCTAAATTTTTGCGCCCTCCCGATTACCGCCTCTGTAATTCAGAATAGCATTGAATTCACTGTGAGTCACATAAACATATTTTGTATCCAGCGGTTCTCCTTCCCTGTCCCATGGATATTCATCATCGGAACACCCCAAAGGAAATCCATTATAACCCATGGATAATATTTTATTATCCGTACTCACAATACAGGATCCAACCTGGCTGTTCGGATCCTTTGAACGCAGCCCGGCCAGCCGTGCAACTGCCATAAAGTACTCATCCCAGGTAATATAATTTTTCCTCTTTCCGCTCATTGTATACCTCTCCTTCGTTTTTTAATCAAACAAAAATCTGATGGTGACCTGCCGCTTTCAGCAGCCGATTCATGATCGCCTGCCCCCGGCTTCCTTCTCCAAAACTTTCCGAATATATATAGGAAACATTTTCTCCATCCATTCGACGAAGTATATCATAAAGATTATGGGTGATCGTAGCCTCATCTTTGCGGGTTCCGATACTCATGACCACCGCGCGGCCCGTATCGATGCTGATATCAGAACGCGCCGTCCCTCTCTCTGTTTCAAAGGCTTCTCCCGACGTATACCGGGCCTTCGTTTCATCCGTGGCAATAATCCCCACCCGAAAACCTTCGGATATTTTCTCTGCAGCCAACTCCTTTATTTTGTTCACGACCCGATCGCTTTCACCCGAAACAAGAAGCAGATCCCCCTTTGGTGCATAATGCTTATATTTCATTCCCGGAGCTTTTGGCCGGAAATTCTTATCTTTATTTTCTCCCAAAATCGCCGGATCTACAGAAACCTCGCCAATAACTTCTTCCATCATGTCACGGGTAATATATCCCGGACGAAGTATCATCGGAATATCACCGCTCAAATCAATGATCGTAGATTCAATTCCGATTCCCACCGGTCCATCATCCAATATCATATCGATCTTTCCATTTAAATCTTCAAAGACATGTTCCGCCCGCGTCGGACTTGGCCGCCCGGATGTATTTGCACTCGGCGCTGCCAATGGTATTCCCGACTTTAGGATCAATTTCCGGGCTACCGGATGCGATGGCATACGGATCGCAACGGTCTCCAACCCGCCGGTCGTCCCATGAGGCACGGCATCGCTCTTTGGCAGAATCATCGTCAGCGGTCCCGGCCAGAATGCTTCTGCCAGCTTTAAAGCGGTTTCCGGTATTTCTGACACCAGGTTATCCATCATAGACAGCTCTGCAATATGCACGATCAGCGGATTATCCGACGGCCGCCCCTTTGCTTCATAAATTTTCGCAGCCGCAGCTTCGTCCAGCGCGTTGGCTGCCAGACCATATACCGTTTCCGTTGGAATTGCCACCAATCCTCCGGCAGCAAGAATCTCACCGGCCGCTTTTATCCACATTTCATCTTCTATTTCACTCGTTTTATAAACACTGGTTTCCATCTGTTCCATCTCCAATTGTATTTTTCAGTGGTATTTTGTTTTATTATAATCTTTATACCAGCTTTTTTCTACCCTTTCCTCAGAAATCCTCAAATTACTCCCCATTCAGATACTGCATCGTCCCCAGATAAATATTCCAGGCCAGTTTTCTCTGATAATCCTCTGTTCCGAGTTTTGCCTCTTCTTCCACATTCGTTAAAAAACCACATTCCACAATGACAATAGGTACCGGAGAATTTTTTAACATATAATAATTCATATTTGATTTTGGCACCCGGGTATTTTCCGGGTCCACACCGACAATCAACTGATTCTGCAGGCAGGAGGCCAACCGGGCGCCCTCTTCCGACTCCTGATAATAAAAGACCTGGGCGCCGCTGTATTTTGCATCTGTAAAAATATTCTGATGGATACAAAGTACAAAATCCGGATTTGCTTCCGTAATAATTTCAATCCGTTTCGCCAGGTCTTCTTTTTTCTTATTTGTTGAACTTTCGCTGCTGTACAAAGCTTTATCCGTATCCCGGGTCATAATAACTTCAATCCCCTGGGCTTCCAGATTTGCCTTTAAAAATAGGGCTACTGAAAGGTTCACATCCTTCTCCAGCACCCCTGATACGCCGATACCTCCCGGATCATTTCCGCCGTGGCCAGGATCGATGACCACTCTTCGCTTCGTCTGACTGCCGGAGGCATTGGAAATCGCTGCCGCCACCTGTGAATATGTACGACTGTAAAAAACAACAGACAGGACTAAAAATCCCATTAACACCATTACTGCCAATACTCGTTTCATAGGTTCCCTGCACTTTATTTATTGCTACACTATATGCCTGTTCCACCTCACTTATACCATAATTCAGGCGCTTCTTTCCTTAATTTCCTTATCGCTCTGCTGACTCTCTGTCTCACGGCGCCTTCACTGGTATGAAAATAAGCGGCAAGCTCCGTATAAGAGACATTATAAAAATATCTCAATACAACGGCCACGCGATCTTCTTCTGTTAAATGGCTCTTTAGTACCTCCATAATCTCCAGCTCTTTCTGAGCCTCGTTCTTCATATAGAATTCCAGTTTATCCAGGACAAGCATTTCATGTTCATTCATATGCTGACGTTTCTCCAATGCTCTTAACATATGAATTTTGGCCGCCTTCATAAGCCAGCCATGGGGATTTTCATGATGTGCCAACAAATCAACTTTTTGACAGGCCGTTGTCCATGTGGCAATCATTACGTCTTCCACCAACATATGATCATCCGTCATTTTAAATAGCATCCCCGCAACGGACTGTTCTGTTTCACTTATCAGCTTCTCCATGAATTTTTTCTGATGAAGCCGAAGTTTTTTATTCTCTTCCGTGTTCATTGCCGCCAATACTACTTTCCCGACCATTTTTATCACTATAGTATATCACCACTTTTTTTGCCATTGCAAATAACATTTTTTCGACGACATTTACCCCCAAACATACGTTTCAATAATCGCTTTTTTCTCCTGTAATAAGACTTTGAAAATCGGTATTCTTTCTTATAAAGATTTTTGTTCTTTTTTATCATATCAGATTCTCTTTTCCAAAACATATTACTATTTTACACCTGTGGCGGAAATTTTTTCTACCTAAAGTTCTAATTTGTTGGTTACACTTATTGTGTAATTTATTTCTACATATAATGCGAGTATTCTCTACTCACATTTTCAGCAAAAAGGAGCTAAAATATGTCTGATTTTGCAAGTCGCCTTCGTGGACTTCGCCTTAAATATTATTGGAACCAGAGCCAACTGGCCAGACGTGCCGGCGTATCTACCAGTCTTATCAGTTCATACGAAAAATCCGAACGTTATCCTTCGGTTGATATGCTTATAAAGCTATCGGATATTTTTTGCTGTACAACAGATTATCTTCTTGGACTTGAATATGACATGCAATTGAGCGTAAATGGACTCACAGACAAACAACTCCAATTGATCATCGATCTCATTTCTGAACTAAAAAAAGAACAGATTTCCTCCCTTCCCAAAAAACTTTAAAGTGCTATAATAAAGATGTAGCTATGACATAAGGATGGGAGGATTTTTAATGAGTAAAATCGAACTGATTCGCGGTGAAATGGTTGCTGCAATGAAGGCTAAAAATAAGGAACGCAAGGATGCTCTCTCTATGCTTCTCGGCGCCTTAAAAAATAAGGCCATTGACAAACGCGGCGACCTGACCGAAGCAGAGGAAAATGAAATTGTATTAAAAGAAATCAAACAATTAAAAGAAACTCTGGACTCTGCCCCGGCGGATCGCACCGATATCATTGACCAGTGTAAATTCCGTATTCAGGTATATGAAGAATTTGCACCAAAATTCATGACAGAAGAAGAAATTAAAACAACAATCCAGCAGGTCCTTGATAAACTCGGACTCACTGAACCAACCGCTAAGGATAAGGGAAAAATCATGAAAGAACTGATGCCCCTTGTCAAAGGAAAATCTGATGGAAAAGTTGTAAATGCACTTGTATCCGAATTTTTTCAATAATATTCATTCAAATATAAAGGAGTCCAAAATGCATAAGAAAGATGATATTGTTAAAATATACGATGATATGTTCAATTTGATCGGCGCGGAGAAATGGTCTGTTGTTCATGAACAGGGACTGCTCCACCAGGTTATCCATCTCTGGATGTACGGAGATGAACCAAGCGGACGATGGCTCTACTTTATCCAGCGTTCCAAAGATCTCGACGTTTTTCCTGGACTTTATGACCTTCCTGTCAGTGGACACATCGACCCGGAAGAAACCTTCTCCCATGCCGTTGTTACACTTACCAAAGAACGTCTCGGGCTGAATCTGCTCCCAGAGTATCTGAAACATGTTGGAAATATTCACCAGGTCATTGACAATGATGACTATCATGACAATGCCTTTTGTCAGATTTATGTAAAACACCTCGAACTTCCAATACCAGAATTTGAGATTCACGGCGCTGAAATGCTCTTTAAAGTTAAATATGACGAATTCTGCCACTGGATAGAATGCCCAAAAGGCGAGCTTCCAATATACACACCGGCCGGAGAGTTTATTCGAAATTCTGTAGAAGCCGATTGGTGGTGGCCACGCAAGAACGAATTTACAACAGTTGTAAAACCATATATTGATGAACAAAATTAAAAAAGATGAGGTATCCTTACTTATGATCTTACATCATTTGCAGGATACCTCATCCTTTTTAACTTTTACTTAGCCGATATCCCAGTCCCCAGACTGTTTCAATGTACTTTGTCTCCGGATCGGCTTTTTTCAGCTTACTGCGCAGATTACTGATATGTATCTTCACCGCATTATCATCTCCGGTGTATGGCTGACGCCAAACCGCTTCATACAAACTTGCCTTCGTATAAATCCGGTTTCGATGACGCATCAAAAGACTAAGAATCATATATTCCTTAACGGTTAAATCTAATCCTTTATGGTTCATCTCTACCTTCTTGATCGATCCGCTGCTTATCTTCAGGTCCTTATATTGATACAATCGCATGTCATGTGAACGTTTATAGGCCTCTCTCAAATGATAAGACACGCTTTCGTCCAGTTCATCTTTATCTATCGGAAGTGCCAACATTGTATCCAGCTGTCCCTTTCGTCCGCCTGGAACTGAATCCCCAATTCCAATCGCATCTCCGGCTCCCCCGGCCATCGCTTCCGGCCAGACGCCTAATACCGGTACGTCCGAAAACAAACGGACCTGTTCAAAAATCTCCTGAATATTTTGATCAAAACAATCGATCGCCCAGATAATCAGATCAAACGGATGATTTTTTACCATACGCACCAGTTCGGCATCAGCAACAGAAGTAACCCGATGTCCTAATTCCATCAGACAATTTTCAAGTCTCAATTCTGATGGCAACGACTCCTCTGCCAATAAAATAGCCGCCATTCTGTCATCAATCCTTTTGCATGCATTTGTAATGATTATAACACATCGCCAAATAAAAGAAAAGCGGAACCAATCTGCAAATAAGTAGGCATATTGAACCGATATGAATAAGAAGGGCCTGTGACCTGAAATCACAGACCTTTCTTAGTCATTTAATCTTTGCGTTCAAATGAGTTTCTGTCCTTCACTCCCGCAGCCAGTTTCTCGCCATCGTAATGGATCTGGATCACATCCCCCGGCAAAACGGCATCGGAGAGGATCAGTCGTCCGGCCAGGGTTTCCACATGTTTCTGAAGGAATCGCTTCAGAGGACGTGCGCCATAAACCGGATCATAGCCATGCTCAATAATATAACTCTTCGCAGCCGGGTCCAGTTCAATGGAAATCTCCCGGTTTACAAGACGATTGTTGAGATTCTTCATCAAAATATCAATAATGCTGTGAATATCCTCTTTACTCAATGGCTTAAACATAATAATCTCATCCAGACGGTTTAAGAATTCCGGACGGAAATGGGCACGAAGTTCATTCATCACCATTTCTTCTGCGGATGCTTCAATATCTCCCTCCGCATTGATACCATTAAGCAAATATTCAGAACCGATATTGGATGTCATAATCAGAATTGTGTTCTTGAAGTCCACTGTCCGGCCCTGGGAATCGGTAATCCGGCCATCATCCAATACCTGGAGAAGCACATTAAACACATCCGGATGAGCCTTCTCGATCTCATCAAATAAGACGACCGAATATGGTTTCCGGCGCACAGCTTCCGTCAGCTGACCGCCTTCTTCATAGCCTACATATCCCGGAGGCGCTCCGATCAATCGGGACACTGAGAATTTCTCCATGTACTCACTCATATCGATACGGACAATATTGGATTCATCATCAAAAAGGCTTTCAGCCAACGCTTTGGCCAGCTCTGTCTTACCAACACCGGTAGGTCCAAGGAACATAAAGGAACCGATCGGCTTTGTTTCATCTTTAATACCTGCTCTGGAACGTATAATAGCTTCTGTAACTTTATCAATACCTTCATTCTGACCAATAACTCGTTTATGGAGTTCTTTATCCAGATTCAGCGTCTTCTGACGTTCGCTCTCGGTCAGTTTTGTTACTGGGATTCCCGTCCACCGGGATACGATCCGCCCAATTTCATCTTCAGTCACCTGCTCCCGAACAAGAGAATCTTCCGCACCGTGAATCTTCTGCTCCTGTTCTTCCAACTGGCGTTTAAGTTCCGGCAGTTTGCCATATTGAAGTTCTGCGGCCCGGTTCAGATCATACTCCCGCTGGGCCTTTTCAATCTCTTTATTTACACTTTCAATCTGTTCCCGGAGGATCCGAACCTGATCCACATCTTTTTTATCTGCTTCCCACTGGGCCTTCTTCATCTGGAAATCTTCACGAAGCTGGGCAATCTCTTTCTGGATAGCCGCCAGACGCTCCTGACTCAAATGATCATCTTCTTTTTTAAGCGCCGCTTCCTCAATTTCAAGCTGCATGATCTTTCTGGATACTTCATCCAATTCGGTCGGCATGGAATCCAGCTCTGTCTTAATCAATGCACAGGCTTCATCCACCAGGTCAATGGCCTTATCCGGCAGAAAACGATCCGATATATAACGGTTGGATAAAACGGCCGCCGCAACCAGGGCTCCATCGGTAATCTTTACGCCATGAAAAACTTCATACCGTTCCTTTAACCCTCTTAAAATAGAAATCGTATCTTCTACCGTCGGTTCATCCACCATGACCGGCTGGAAACGACGCTCCAGCGCTTTATCCTTTTCAATATACTGACGGTACTCATCCAATGTGGTGGCGCCGATACAGTGCAGCTCGCCACGGGCCAGCATCGGTTTCAGCATATTGCCCGCGTCCATGGCGCCGTCGGTTTTTCCGGCGCCTACGATCAAATGAAGCTCATCCACAAAAAGGATAATCTTGCCTTCACTCTTTCGAACTTCTTCCAGAACCGCTTTCAGACGCTCTTCAAATTCACCCCTGTATTTGGCTCCGGCAACAAGGGCTCCCATATCCAGTGAAAAAATCTGTTTATCCTTCAAACCATCCGGCACATCGCCCCGAATAATACGCTGGGCCAGGCCCTCAATGACAGCGGTCTTACCAACGCCAGGTTCACCGATGAGTACCGGATTATTTTTCGTTTTACGTGAAAGAATACGGATAATATTCCGAATCTCACTATCACGGCCGATCACCGGATCCAGCTTCTGATTTCTGGCCTTTTCCACAAGGTTTTCGCCATATTTGCTCAGGCTGTCATAAGTCTCTTCCGGATTATCGCTGGTCACTCTCTGATTACCTCGAACTTCCATCAACGCTTTTAAAAAACCGTCTCTGGTAATCTGAAAATTCTTAAACAACGTTTTCAGTTCCCTGTTTGCTGTCTCAAGCAAAGCTAAAAACAGATGTTCAACAGAAACATATTCATCTCCCATCTGTTTTGCTTCCTGAGCCGCCTGGGTAAATGTCCGGCTCAGATCCTGACTCATGTACTGCTGTCCGCCCTGGACCTTCACATGTCCGGCCAGAGTTTTTTCCACCTGGAAAACAAAACCGGCCGTATTTATATTCATCTTATCCATCAATTTGACAATTAAACTGTCCTCTTTATTTAACAGAGCATACAGCAGATGAATCTGATCGATTTCCTGATTTCCATATTCAACCGCCAAACTCTGGCAGGACTGCACGGCTTCCAGAGATTTCTGAGTGTATTTATTAAAATCCATAAAACATACCTCCTTTTCAGGTACAATTATTATTGTTATGTTTGTTATACTTGTAATATAACAATCATCTGCGCATTTGTCAACATGTTTCTAAAAAATTTGCATTTTTTCTTATAGCGCGGTATAATTTGTTAATACTATATATCGGAAAGGTATTATATGCTTATGGATACATCACATTTAACACTTTTAACGGATTTATACGAATTAACCATGATGCAGGGTTATTTCAAAAACAAAACAAATGAAAAAGTCATCTTCGATGTCTTTTACCGCTCCAATCCGGAAGACGCCGCTTATTCAATCACCGCAGGTCTGGCCCAGGTCATTGAATATATTGAAGGATTGCGCTTTAATGCCGCAGATATCGAGTACCTGCGTTCCACCGGATTTTTCCACGAAGACTTTCTCGAATATTTAAAAGATTTCCGTTTTACCGGAGACATATACGCCATTCCGGAGGGAACTGTCGTATTCCCAAAGGAACCTCTTTTAAAGGTCATTGCGCCGATCATGGAAGCTCAGATTGTGGAAACCGCAATTTTAAATATTATTAATCATCAAAGTCTGATCTGCACCAAGGCCGCCCGTGTTGTCTATGCCGCTGGCGGCGGTGTCATGGAATTTGGTCTTCGCCGGGCTCAGGGGCCGGATGCGGGAACTTACGGGGCCCGGGCTGCAGTTATTGGCGGCTGTGTTGGAACCTCCAACGTTTTGGCCGGTCAGATGTTTGATATTCCGGTCAAAGGAACTCATGCTCACAGCTGGATCATGAGCTTTAAAACAGAACTTGAAGCTTTTCGAAATTATGCTGACCTCTATCCGGATAACTGCCTGCTTCTTGTAGACACCTACGATACATTAAAATCCGGTGTTCCCCATGCCATTCAGGTTTTTAACGAAATGAAAGCCAAAGGCGTTAAATTAAAAACTTACGGCATCCGTCTGGACAGCGGCGATTTGGCCTACTTATCCAAACAGGCCCGCAGGATGCTGGATGAAGCCGGTCATACCGACGCTATTATTTCTGCCTCCAGCGATCTGGATGAGCATTTGATCGACAGCCTTCACACTCAGGGCGCAAAAATCACTTCCTGGGGTGTGGGAACCAATCTGATCACATCCAAAAACTGCCCGGCTTTCGGCGGCGTTTATAAACTGGCCGCCGTCTCTGATGAGCACGGAAACTTCATTCCGAAAATTAAAGTTTCCGAAAATATTGAAAAGGTTACAAATCCCGGAAACAAAACGGTTTTCCGTCTTTATGACAAGGAAACTGGAAAGATTCGCGCTGATCTGATCGCTCTGTCCGACGAGCATTATGACTCACAGGATTCGCTGATGATCTTTGACCCGATTTCCACCTGGAAAAAAACCTTGCTTCACGGCGGCAGCTACACCATCCGCGAACTGCTCGTTCCTGTCTTCAGGGATGGCAAATGCGTTTACCAGTCTCCGGCCGTTATGGATATCCGGGACTACTGTGCATCCGAATTGAATACACTCTGGGATGAATCCCGCCGACTGGTCAATCCCCAGGAGGTCTATGTAGA
>CATZYB010000096.1 GCA_958426095.1 uncultured Lachnospiraceae bacterium | reverse complement strand
ACCGCCAGATCCATATGCCGGATATACGGTCCCCTCTCCAGGATATCTTTATGGCGTTCATAATTCTCCGCCTGTACAAATAGTATATTTTTCGTTATAAACCCTTCCTCTCTGTATGCTGCATCAGGTTAAAACCCGGCGCACTGTATTTTTTTTAAATATGGAATTCGTTTCGGAACTGAAACGTTTTGAAATGTACACCTGATACGATATATCATAAAAGATGTTTTTATTATAGCACACAGAAAATGGAGCGCAATTCAAATCCATCGACGGGTTTCGACATATTCATAAAATGAAAAACTGCCCTCTGCCGACGCTTACGCGCCTTGGGAACAGCAGAGGACAGCTCGTAAATGGCAAGGGCAGGATCCGCCCAAACCTTATTTTACTACAAAGCTATAGATTTGTATAGCCCATAAGATATTTATCTACAATTTTCGACACTTCACGACCTTCATGAATGGCCCAAACGACAAGGGACTGGCCCCGGTGCATATCTCCGGCAACAAAAACCTTTTCTTTGCTTGTCGCATAATCCCCCGGTGCGGTGGCTACATTGGTCCGTCCGTCCACATCCACGCCAAAGGCCCTGGTAACATATTCCTGACTTCCAAGGAAACCGGCGGCAATAAGTACCAGATCCACATCTTCAATATATTCACTGCCCGGAACTTCACACATATTCATCCGCCCGGTTTCCGGATCTTTTTTGAATTCCAATTTGACAAGCACAGCTTTGCATACATTGCCTTTTTCATCAGCAATAAATTCTTTGACCGTCGTCTGATAAACCCGAGGGTCATGACCAAATACGGCAATACTTTCTTCCTGACCATAATCTGTCTTACAGATCTTCGGCCACTCCGGCCATGGATTATCATCCGCCCGGGTGTCCGGCGCTTTCGGCATCATCTCTAACTGGATAACGGAAGCCGCACCGAGACGAATGGAAGTTCCGACACAGTCATTACCCGTATCGCCGCCGCCGATGACCATAACTTTTTTATCTTTCACAGCCGGAATCTTTCCGTCCTGAAGTCCGGAGTTTAAAAGGCTTTTTGTGACCATAGTCAGATAATCCACGGCAAAATAAATGCCTTTGCTTTCTCGTCCCGGCACTTTAATATCTCTTGGATTCGAAGCGCCGCAGGCAAGAATGACCGCATCATATTCCCGTAAAAGACGGGCCGGTTTTATATCAATGCCCACATTTGTATTTGTAACAAACGCTACACCTTCGGCTTTCATAATGTCCACACGGCGGTCTATAACCTGTTTTTCCAGTTTCATATTCGGAATTCCATAACGGAGCAGTCCGCCAATGCGGTCATTGCGTTCAAAAACAGTCACCTGGTGTCCCCGATGATTAAGCTGGTCGGCCGCTGCAAGTCCGGATGGACCGGAACCAATAACTGCAATTCTCTTCCCTGTACGTACCTTTGGGGTTTCCGGCTGGATCAGGCCATTTTCATAACCATATTCGATAATTCCGTGTTCATTTTCCTTAACAGAAACAGGAAGCCCGTTAAGATTACAGGTGCAGGCCGCCTCACAAAGGGCCGGACACACTCTGGATGTGAATTCCGGGAAATTATTCGTCTTTTTCAGACGTTTCAGCGCCCTTTCCCAGTTTCCTCTGTAAATCAAGTCGTTCCACTCCGGAATGAGATTGTTCAGAGGACAGCCGGAGGCCATGCCTCCGATCATCTGTCCATACTGGCAGAATGGAACGCCGCAGTCCATGCACCGCGCCCCCTGTGTCTGCTGGCATTCTTTGCTCAGAGGAATGTGGAATTCATCAAAATTTTTAATCCGTTCTTCAGGGGCAATGGCCGTACTGTTCTGTCTTTCATAGTCCATAAATCCTGTTGGTTTTCCCATGACGTCTTACCTCCTATCCTCTCTTATTGGCATAAAATGCTTCAATCTGTGCCTGGTCAACGCTTAAACCTTTTTCTTCCATATGAGCAATGGCAGTCTGCATCTTACTGTAATCATGCGGAAGAACTTTTTTAAATTTCGGCAGATAATCTACAAAATTATCCAAAACTTTTTTACCCATTTCTGAACCGGTAGCTTCCACATGTTCCGTGATCATTTCCTTTAATTCCTGAACATCATACTTGGAAGTTACAGCTTCCAGCGAAACAAGTTCTTTATTCACTCTTGTGTAGAAGTCGCTCTTTTCATCCAAAACATAGGCAATACCGCCGCTCATACCGGCCGCAAAGTTCTTTCCTGTACCGCCGAGAATAACAACTCTTCCTCCGGTCATATATTCACAGCCATGGTCGCCGACACCTTCAACGACCGCCAGGGCACCGGAATTCCGTACACAGAAACGTTCACCGGCCACGCCATTGATAAAGGCTTTGCCGCTGGTCGCTCCATAAAGAGCCACATTGCCGACGATGATATTTTCATGCGGTTTGAATTTAATATTCTTCGGCGGAGCCAATGTCAGCTTTCCTCCGGACAGGCCTTTGCCAAAATAGTCATTGCTGTCACCAATCAGATTCAATGTCAGTCCCTTTGGAATAAAGGCGCCGAAGCTCTGACCGCCGCTGCCGTTACATTTTACTACAAAGGTATCGTCTTCCAGTGTATCATGATACCTTTTTGTAATCTCTGAGCCAAAAATGGTTCCAAGCGAACGATCCGTATTTTTTACGTTAATTTCAATTTTCTTTTTCTTCTTATTATGAAGAGCCGATTTAAATTCTTTCATCAATACCTGCATATCCAATGTCTTTTCCAGCTCAAAATCATAAACCTGGGCCGGATCAAATTTCATGCCTTTGTCCGTATTCAGATATGGATTATTGATGATGGCCGACAGATCGATCTTATCTGCCCATTTGCCTGCCGCATGTTCTTTCACCTTCAGCAGATCGCTCCGGCCAACCAGTTCATCCACCGTGCGTACCCCCAGTTTGGCCATATATTCACGAAGCTCCTGGGCTACAAAGTGCATAAAGTTGATAACATATTCCGGTTTTCCTTTAAATCGTTTGCGAAGCTCCGGATTCTGTGTGGCTACGCCGACTGGACAGGTATCCAGATTACATACGCGCATCATGACACAGCCCATGGTTACCAGCGGCGCTGTCGCAAAACCAAATTCCTCTGCGCCGAGCATGGCCGCAATGGCCACATCCCGTCCGGTCATCAGTTTTCCGTCAGTTTCCAGACGGACTTTCGAACGCAGATCGTTCATGATCAATGTCTGATGTGTCTCGGCAAGACCTAACTCCCACGGAAGACCCGCATTATGAATGGATGTTCTCGGAGCAGCGCCCGTGCCGCCGTCATAACCGGAAATCAGGATAACCTGTGCCCCGGCCTTAGCTACACCGGCGGCAACGGTACCGACACCGGCCTCGGATACCAGTTTGACTGAAATCCGTGCATCCCTGTTGGCATTTTTAAGGTCATAGATCAACTGGGCCAAGTCCTCAATGGAATAAATATCATGGTGCGGCGGCGGCGAAATCAAAGAAACACCCGGTGTGGAATGTCTCGTCTTTGCAACCCATGGATATACCTTGCCGCCCGGCAAATGTCCGCCTTCACCCGGTTTTGCACCCTGAGCCATTTTAATCTGAATCTCATTGGCGCTGACAAGGTAACGGCTGGTTACACCAAAACGTCCGGAAGCTACCTGTTTGATCGCAGAACATTTATTTAACCCATCTTTGCCGATCGTCAGACGTTCCAGGCTCTCGCCGCCCTCGCCGCTGTTGGATTTGCCGTGAATCTTATTCATGGCAATGGCCAGCGTCTCATGGGCTTCCTGAGAAATAGAACCGTAGGACATGGCCCCCGTCTTGAATCGCTGAACGATCGAATCCACACTTTCAACTTCTTCAATCGGCACACCGTTTTCCGGATAGTTAAAATCCATCAGCCCTCGCAGATTCATTGTACGGGACTCATCATTGATCGCGGCACTATACTCTTTAAAGAGGTTATAATCACCGCGGCGGGTTGATTCCTGAAGAAGATGTATGGTATTCGGGTTATAAAGATGTTCTTCCTTACCGCTGCGGAACTTATGGCTTCCTGAACTGTCCAGAGACAGATCGATTCCAAGATCCAACGGGTCAAAAGCTTTGGAATGGAGGAAGTTTACTTCTTTTGCAATGTCATCCAGACCAATACCGCCGATACGGCTGACCGTATTTGTAAAGTATTTATCAATAACATCTTTATTTATACCGATGGCTTCAAAAATCTGAGAGCCCTGATAAGATTGAATCGTCGATACGCCCATCTTAGAGGCAATTTTTACAATGCCGTGGAGCACAGCGTCATTATAATCATTGACAGCCGCATAGTAATCCTTATCCAGCATATTGGAATCGATCAGCTCTTTGATAGATTCCTGCGCCAGATATGGGTTGATGGCCGAAGCGCCATAACCAAGCAATGTGGCAAAATGATGAACTTCTCTCGGCTCCGCACTCTCAAGGATCATGGCCAACGCTGTCCGTTTTTTCGTCCGTACAAGATAATGTTCCAGCGCTGAAACGGCCAGCAGTGACGGAATAGCCACATGGTTTTCATCCACACCCCTGTCGGAAAGAATCAGCATATTCACACCGTCCCTATAGGCCCGGTCTGCTTCGACAAACATATGGTCAATCGCTTTTTCAAGGGATGTATTTTTATAGTAAATGATCGGAATGGTCTGGACTTTAAAACCCTCCACATTCATATTTTTAATTTTCAATAAATCTGTATTGGTCAAAATCGGATTTTTGATTTTAACCACTTTACAGTTTTCTTCTTTTTCTTCCAGAAGATTTCCTTCCGGTCCGATATAAACCGAGGTGGATGTGACAACCTCTTCACGAATTGCATCGATCGGAGGATTCGTTACCTGGGCAAAACGCTGTTTAAAATATTTAAACAGCGGCTGATGCTTTTCTGATAATACCGGCAGCGGACTGTCAATACCCATGGCTGCGATCGGCTCTGTACCGCTCTGGGCCATCGGCAAAATAGAAGTTTTTAATTCTTCATAAGTATACCCAAAAGCTTTCTGGAGACGAATACGCTCTTCTTTTGTATAACTTTCCACCCGTTTATTCGGAATTTTCAGGTTTTCCAGTTCTACAAGGTTTTTATCGACCCATTCGCCGTAAGGCTTTCGGGAAGCATAATATTCTTTTAATTCATCATCATCGATCAGTTTGCCCTGAACTGTATCTACAAGAAGCATTTTCCCCGGATGAAGACGTTCTTTTAACACAACCTTTTCCGGCGGAATTTCTAATGCTCCGACCTCGGAAGAAAGAATCAAAGTATCGTCGTCGGTCACATAGTATCTGGAAGGTCTGAGACCATTCCGGTCCAGAATAGCGCCCATTAAATCTCCATCAGAAAACACAATGGAAGCCGGGCCGTCCCATGGCTCCATCATGGTCGCATAATATTGATAGAAATCTTTCTTTGCCTGGCTCATATTCCGATTGTTCAGCCAGGGCTCCGGAATGAGGACCATAACGGCCAGAGGAAGTTCCAACCCATTCATCACAAGGAATTCCAATGTATTATCCAGCATAGCCGAGTCAGAGCCGGAGCTGTTGATCACCGGAAGGACCTTTCCCATATCTTCTGACTGCATGATCTGGGAACACATGGTTTCTTCCCGCGCTAACATACGGTCCGCATTTCCCTGAATGGTATTGATCTCACCGTTATGAACAATGAAACGGTTCGGATGGGCACGCATCCAGCTCGGCGTCGTATTCGTACTGAAACGGGAATGAACCATCGCAATGGCCGATTCATAGTCCGCATCCTGTAAATCCGAAAAAAACTGACGAAGCTGGCCCACAAGGAACATACCTTTATAAACAATGGTACGGCTGGACATAGAAACCACATAGGTATTTTCGTTGGACTGCTCAAAAATACGACGGGCTATGTAAAGCTTACGGTCAAAATCAATCCCTTTATTCACTTTTGCAGGTTTCTTAATGAATCCCTGCATAATATACGGCATGCAATCCAGGGCTTTGTGTCCGAGAACTTCCGGAACGATCGGCACCGTACGCCATCCCAAAAATTCCAGTCCTTCTTTTTCCACAACGATTTCCAGCATCTTTTTCGCCTGATTTCTCTCCAATTCATCCTGAGGAAAGAAAAACATACCGATACCATATTCTCTTTCTCCGCCAATATCAAAGCCGAGTTCCCTCGTCACTTTGCTAAAAAAGCGATGAGAAATCTGGAGCAGAATACCAACGCCGTCTCCGGTCTTTCCTTCCGCATCTTTTCCAGCACGGTGTTCCAATGTCTCGACGATGGTGAGGGCCTGTTCCACTGTGGCATGAGTCTTGATGCCCTTAATATTTACAACTGCACCGATACCGCAATTGTCATGTTCAAATTCAGGTCTGTACAAAGGCGGCTGGACAGGTCTTCCTGTGGTCTCTTTGCTCATCTATTATCATTCCTTTCTTCCAAATTGAATAAAAAAAGACAAGGATAGCCTTTCTTGACTTCCTTGTCTTAATGTAGATTAGCACAACCCTTTTACTTTTTCAAGTCCTTTTTTTCAAATATTCCATATTTTGGAAAATTCTGGTGTTTTCTATCAATCATTTCATCGATGCGCTCAATATAATCTTTCACACTCTTTACATTCTCCACCCGCTCAATCCGGTTTTCGGAAGGGTATAGAATCTTCGAAGAACCGCCGGCGCCGACGGCAACAATGCTCTGTTTTTCTTCCATTATAAGGATATTGTAAAGACACTCTTTCCCTGGTTTGGCGTAGCCTACATTTTCCAGATTCCCCGCCATATTTTTCTGACGGTACAAATAATAAGGCTCCATTCCCATAGCTTCGGCCTCGTGCCATGCCATGTCGATCATCCGGTTGACTTCTTCCTGAGGCGCCGGAGGATAGAGTTCCAGATTTTGATTCAGCCGGGAGGCCCGCTTGACAGCCAGTGAATGAACCGTCATACTCTCCGGGTCCATTTGATGGATTCCCGACAGCGTTCTTTCTACATCTTCAGAATTTTCCCCCGGAAGTCCCAGGATCAGATCCATATTAATATTTGAAAATCCAACCTGACGCGCCATATCAAAAGCCCGTTCCACATCTTCCACCGTATGCCGCCGCCCGATGACATCCAGCGTTTTTTGGTTCAAAGTCTGAGGATTGATTGAAATTCTTTCAATGCCATGATTTTTCATTACCCGAAGCTTGTCCAGATCAATACTGTCCGGACGTCCCGCCTCAATGGTAAATTCCCGGCCAATACTTAAATCAAAGTTATCTTCCAGCGTACACAATAACCGGTCCATCTGCTCCGCATTTAAGGACGTCGGTGTTCCGCCGCCCATATAAACCGTCGTCAGGCAGCTTTTATCCACCATACGGCTGACCTGACGTATTTCTTTAAATAATGCCTCCAGATAATGATCCACTTCCTTTGCCCACACACTGAGGGGGTAGGAAGAAAAGGAACAATATAAGCAAATGGTCGGACAGAAAGGAATCCCAACATACAGGCTGAAAGAATGTTCTGCGTCAATCCCTTCTAAAATCCGTCTTTCATTCGCTGCCACCTGAGTACAGAGGCGGATTTTTTCCTCAGACACCCTATAGGTCTTCCTCAAATACTCCGCAGCTTCTTCTCTTGAATATCCCGAATCATAACAGGTCATCGGCAGCTTTGTCGGCCGGATTCCCGTCAACGTTCCCCATGGCAGCGTCCGCCCTGTAACTTCGCAAAGCAGCTCATAAAGAGCCGTTTTCAGACAGTTTTTTCCGGCCTTATGATCTTTTGGAAAATCTTCAGTATAGCTCTGTCTAAGGACCCGGCCCGCCTCATCCTTCAACGTCAGTTTCAGACCATTTTCGTCATAAATTGCCTCCAGTATCCGGCGAACCTTCTCCTGGTCCGTTCCCTTTCCGGAACCGCCAGCATTTTCTGTTTTTCGGACGAAAATTTTCTCCCCATGGTAAAACGCCATGAGGAGAGCCCGAATATCATTTTCATATCTTTCTTCGTTTAATATTAATTCAATCATCGTTTCTTTAATAAATAAATGGATTGTGTGCTTTTTCGTAAGCAATGTTTGTTGTTCCGCCGTGACCCGGAAATACATCCGTATCATCCGGAAGCACAAAGAGCCGGGTCTTAATGGACTCTATAAGCTGACGGCTGCTTCCCGTAGGAAAATCGGAACGTCCCACCGATGCCTCAAACAAGGTATCGCCGCTGATCAGTACCTTTTCTTCTTCCATGTAGAAACAGACACTGCCGATCGTATGGCCCGGTGTGGAAATGACCTTTAATTTCATCCCGGCCAGTTCCAACACATCCCCGTCAGAGAAAAGTTCATCCGCTTTCATGGAGAGATAAGCCCCCATCATCGTGGAAACATTGATCTGCGGATCGGCGAGAACCTCCACCTCGTCTTTGCTCGCATAAACCGGAATACCGTATTCCTTTTTAACCCCCTGTACGCCCATAATATGGTCAAAATGGCCGTGGGTCAAAAGAATAGCCACCGGTTTCAGACCTTCGCTGTTAATCCATTCAATAATTTTCTGTGCCCGGTCTGCCGGGTCCACAATCAATACCTCTTTTGTATCTTCATTGATTAAAAAATAGCAGTTTGTCTGAACTGGCCCAAGGACCATCATTCGAATTGCAAGATTCATGGGTATCAGCCTCCTGTTGTTCGCTCAATATCATAAACACATTCCAGATTTCTCAGCTTATCAATAACTTTATTTAACTGAGCCACACTGCGAATGTCAAATGCCGCGTTGATCGTCGCCGTATTATTTTTACCGGAACGGCTGGACATAGCCGTCACATTGATTTCATTTTCCGTAAATACTCTGGCCACCTCGACAAGCACACCGACACGGTCTTCCACATATATGTTAATATCCGCCTTGTAGGATTTGCCTGTCACTTCATCCGGTGCAGCCGACCACTCGGCCTCCAGGATCCGCGCCCGATCTTCTTCGGAAATATGGATCATATTTACACAGTCTGTCCGATGAATGGAAACGCCCCGGCCACGCGTAACAAAGCCGACAATCTCATCACCCGGCACCGGATTACAGCATTTTGAAAAACGTACGGCCACGTCATCCAGACCTTTGACAATAATACCGCTTTTGCCCTTTTTTTCACGTTTGTCACTGACAGGCTTCTTGCTGATCTCTGAAATATTTTTAAGTACCTGCGTATCTGTGACTTCTTTTTTCTTCTTTTTATTATCTTCCTCAACCAGTTTATTGACGACCTGGCCCTCTTTCAGACCTCCGTGTCCGACAGCCGCCAATACCGCATCCCAATCCCGGAAACCATACTTGCGGATAACCTTATCCATATATTCCGGTTTAAGGATCTCGCTCAAAACAATACTCTTTGCTTTACAGTATTTATCCAACTGCTCTTTACCGCGGAGAATATTGTCTTCCTTATATTGGGTCTTGAACCACTGATTGATCTTATTCTTAGCCTGGGTACTCTTAACAATATTCAGCCAGTCCCGGCTCGGCCCCTTCGAATTCTGCGAAGTAATGATTTCGATCCGGTCGCCATTCTGAATCTGATAATCAATCGTCACCAACTTGCCGTTAACTCTGGCTCCGACCATCTTATTACCGACCGCACTGTGGATACTGTAGGCAAAGTCAATCGGTGTGGAACCATTCGGCAGATTTTTTACATCACCGGCCGGCGTAAAGCAATATACGCTCTCAGAGAACAAATCCAGGTCATTTTTCAGCAGGCTCATAAATTCTCTGTTATCAGACATGTCCCGCTGCCATTCCAGGATCTGACGCAGCCAGGTCAGCTTTGCCTCTTCATTATTCTCTATATTCTTTCCGTTAGGATCTTCTTTGTATTTCCAATGAGCGGCGATACCATATTCCGCCGTTTTATGCATCTCGAAAGTACGGATCTGAATTTCAAAAGGCTGTCCCGATGGTCCGATCAATGTCGTATGTAACGAC
>CATZYB010000095.1 GCA_958426095.1 uncultured Lachnospiraceae bacterium | reverse complement strand
TCACATGGGAAGTGAAGCCATTACGTTGGATATTAACGGTGAACTGACGGAAGCCCAGGTCCGGGAGATTGAAACGGAGGCTAATCGGGCCATTGAAGAAAATATTCCGATTCGGGCAACGATACCGCCCAAGGAAGAACTGGACGGGATGAATTATCGGAGTAAAAAGGAATTGGACGGGGATGTCCGGATCGTGGAAATTCCCGGATATGACCGGTGCGCCTGCTGCGGTACTCATCCATTCCGAACTGGAGAAATCCGTTTGATTAAAATTTTGTCGGTACAAAACTATAAGGGCGGCGTACGGATTTCTATGCTTGCCGGCAATCGGGCGTTGATGGATTATCTGGAAAAACACGATAGTGTTGTAAAAATTTCCCATTTGCTGTCGGCCAGAACAGGGGAGATTTCTGAGGCGGTTGAGCGGCTTCAGAGAGAGATTGGCGATTTAAAGTTTAAAATGGTTCAGATGAAAAAAGAAATGCTGGCCGCAAAAGCAGCAAATCTGGTCATTTCTGGAGAAGCTGTTTGTGTTCTGGAAAATGAACTGGAGGGAAATGAGCTGCGGGAATATGCCAATCTCCTTTCCGAACGGGCCAAACGGATTCTTATTCTCGCAGAGGGCGGCGGCGGAAGATACCGTTATGTGCTGATTGATGAAAAACAGCAGGCAAAGGAATTCGGACAGAAGATTCAGACATTGTATGCAGGCAAGGGCGGCGGCACGCCGCAGATGATTCAGGGAACATTGGCCGGAGATGCGGCGGAAATAAAAGAATGGTTTGAAAAAGCAGATTTGTCCCGGCAAGGTTAAGAGGATGGAGGTGCGGATACAAAAATGCATAAGATTGTTGTTTTGGACGGATATACGTTGAATCCGGGAGATTTATCCTGGGAGACTCTGGAAGCTTTGGGAGAGGTCCGGATTTATGACAGGACGAAAGAAAATGAGGTTATCGAACGTATCGGAGACAGTGATATTGTACTGACAAACAAAACGGTGCTGACGGTGGAAACCTTAAAGGCCTGCCCGGCGATACGCTACATTGGCTGTATGTCCACGGGATATAATGTTATTGATGTGACGACGGCGAATGAACTGGGGATCGTGGTGACAAATATTCCGGCCTATGGCACAGAAGCGGTGGCTCAGTTTACCATGGCTCTTTTATTGGAAATTACTTCCCGGGTGGGGATGCATTCGGCTGCAGTGAGACAGGGAAAATGGTCGGAATCTCCGGATTTTTGTTTTTGGGAGGCGCCCCTGATCGAGCTTTATGGAAAGACAATAGGAATTATCGGCTACGGAGCTATTGGTCAGTCGGTAGCACGAAAAGCCGAGGCCTTTGGTATGGAGGTACTGGCTTATCGAAGGACGCCGGATAAATCCGGGCAAACGGAGCATTGTCATATGGTTTCCCTGGAAGAAATTTATGCAAAATCCGATGTTATCACGCTGCATTGTCCGTTGAATGCGGAAAATGAAGAAATGATCAATAAAGAAACGATCGGAAAAATGAAGGATGGAGTGATCCTTTTGAATACGGGCCGGGGAAAGCTGATTCGGGAAGCAGATCTGCGGGATGCTTTAAACAGCGGCAAAGTGACCGGAGCCGGTGTGGATGTGGCATCCACAGAACCGGTGAGTCCCGATAATCCGCTGCTTCATGCAAAAAATCTCTGGATGACGCCGCATATCGCATGGGCGCCTTTAGAAACACGACAGCGATTGATGAATATTTTGATCGAGAATGTTCACGCTTTTTTGAAGGGGCATCCGATCAATGAAGTTCATTAGGCCAGTATGTCCGGTGGGATTTCCCCCTTTGTATAGGTGTAGACGGTAAATTGCTGATTTAAATCGCAGGTGGCGAGAAAAACATCTTTGATGTCCGATATGCCGTAAATCTGAAGCTGGCTGCTCAGCCATTTTTCATCTTTGCCGGAAGCCTTTAAATTTTTTTGCATGATGTGTCCGTCAATGATGATATTTGCGACCAGAGTATCTCTGTCCGGAGTCAGCTGCATATCGCTGGGGGTCAGAGGGCGATTTCCGCTTTTTGGAAGAAAGCTGATATGGCCATTTTCTTCCAGAATGGCGGATTCCAGTTGGGAAATGTCAAAATATCCGTTGATACGGCATTGGGCCAGAAATTCGTTCAGGTCGATTTTGGCTTTGCGGAAGTTTTTCTCAAAAAGCTGTCCGTTATTTAAAAGTACGGTTGGTCTTCCGGAAATAATTCTTCGGGCGCGGATGGATTTGCTGCTCCACCAGGACAGGAGCAGGGCGGCCAGAGCGTAAACGATCATGGCGGTCATAGGTTCCACAAAGCTGTCATCCAAAGAGGTTGCCATTTCCGCGGCAATATTGCCAATGGTAATACCGTTGACATAGTCGAACATACTGAGCTGGGAGAGCTGACGGTATCCCATCAGTTTACACAGGATAAAGAGTTCGACGATAGAGGCAATAGAAAGCACAATAATATAAAGAACTTGCATAAAGATTCTCCTTTTTGAGAGATAATTCATTTTTATAGAAGATATTATGTATCAAATATGAAAAAAGTATGCTAAAATAAGAAAGAATTCAAGGTAAAAATTTAAAGATATTCATATAGAAGGAGGAAAGAGTTGAATGAATACAATATATCTGGATCAGTTGACGACGCTTGTGCCTAAGGCCGAAGGCGTAGAAGAAGCGATGTCTGCTTCAGCAGGCATGAATACGGACAGTATTCAGAGCATGGCAGAAGATACAAGAAGTCGGCTGAATAAATTATTTCATGGACCAGGCCCAGAGTCCGTTGTTTTTACACCGGGCGTTGAAGCTGCTTTGGACACAGTGATCCGGAGCCTTTTCAGGGACGGAGATCATGTGCTGATTTCATCAATGGAAAATGACGTGGTTATGGATGCATTAAATGATATCGGACATGAGACGGATCAGAATGTTTCCGGCGGAGTGGAATATACACGGATGCCGTGCAACGAAAAGGGACAGCTTATTTTATTTGACCCTCTGAAAGGTGAAAAAGGGTTTGATGCAATAGAAAAATTGATTCGTCCGAATACTAAAGCGGTAATTGTCAATCATGCTTCGGAAGTTTCAGGTACAGTACTCCAGGTAAAGGAAGTGAGCGAATTTGCCAGAAGACATGGCCTCCTTATGATCGTCAATGCGGCCCAGACCGCTGGTTGTGTTCCGATTTTTATGAACATATGGGGTGTTGATATTCTGACATTTTCCGGAAGTAACGGTCTTTTTGCTTCTGAGAAAATCGGAGGTTTTCTGGCCAGTCAACGGGCGCAGAACCTTCTCGGCGGTGCGGATATGCGAAAAAAATTTGAACAAAATCCGCTGGATGCGGCATCCATTGCAGGACTTCACAAAGCTTTTGAGTTTATTGAAGAAAAAACGCTGCATACCCTCAGCCGTGCAGGGCAGAAACGAGTGGAACAGTTTATTCGTAAAGTACAGCATGTCAATGGTGTTCGTATTATTGGACCGGGATATAAAGACAGGATTCCGGTAATTTCCATTCAGACAGATTTTATGGAAGAAAAAGAACTGGAAGATGCTCTCAGAGATGAGTATGGGATCATCATACGTTCCGGTCTTCACCAGGCGTCGGAGGCACATAAAACTTTGGGCACTTATCCCAGAGGAACAGCAAGATTTTCATTTAACTATTATACGACGGAAGAAGACATCGACAAGGTGACGCAGGCATTGTGGCAATTGACCGTGCGAAGCGATAAGGTATCCGGCGTGAAGCGGATGCCAAAAGAATAAGAACCGACGGAAAAGCAGACATAAAATGGAGGTAAGCAAGATGACAAAGACAATTATCAACACAAAAAATGCACCAGCCGCAGTTGGACCTTATGTGCATGCAGTAAAAGCAGGAAATTTCGTATTTACATCCGGACAGATTGGATTGATCCCGGAGACCGGTATACTGGCCGAAGGTATTGATGCACAGACAGAACAGGTATTAAAGAATCTCGGCGCCGTCCTTGCGGAAGCCGGGGCGACCTATTCAGATGTGATTAAAACGACGGTATTTTTGGATAATATCAATGATTTTGCAACGGTCAATGAAATTTATGCGAAATATTTTACAGGAGGTGCACCGGCCCGTTCCTGCGTGGAAGTTGCAAGCCTTCCAAAAGGGGCGCTGGTTGAAATTGAAGTTATTGCAGTGACAGAATAGTGTAAACAATTTCTGAAAGTTGTTAATTCGATAACAACAAGTAGGTTAAAAGTAACAAAAAAATGGCGTAAATTACTTTACTTCTCGTATAAATTGAGGTAAAATAAGTATAGCGATAAGCATTAATACAGATTTGAAGTTAAAAAATTGTCAGATGTATTAATCAAAAAACAAAAATATAATGAAATAGCAGGAGGGCACTATGAAAAAAGTATTTATTGTTGGAGCAGGACAGATGGGATTGGATATCGGACAGGTTTTCGCTAAAACAGGCTATCAGGTAGTATACAATGATATGTCCGAAGAAATTTTAGCAACTCAGGTTGGAAAACTTGAAAAGAGCCTTGATAAGATGGTTTCCAAAGGCAAGATGACAGAAGAGAAAAAAGCTGAAATTATGGGTAATGTATCTACATCTGTTGGTTTAGATGCTGCAGCAGACGCTGACCTCGTTATCGAAGCTATCGTTGAGAATGTACAGGTTAAAAAAGATTTATTTGCAAAACTTGATGCACTCTGCAAACCAGAGACGATTTTAGCAACAAATACATCTTCTATTTCCATTACTGAAATCGCATCCGCTACAAAACGTCAGGATAAAGTGATCGGTATGCACTTCTTTAATCCGGCTACAGTGATGAAATTAGTTGAAGTTATCAACGGATTAAACACATCAAAAGAAACTTTTGATACAGTTTATGAACTTTCCAAAGAAATCGGCAAAGATCCTGTAGAAGTTAAAGAAGGACCTGGTTTCGTTGTTAACCGTATCCTTATCCCTATGATCAACGAAGCAGCCATCGTTCTTGAAGAAGGACTGGCTTCCGCAGAGGATATCGATAAATCCATGAAACTTGGTTGTAACCATCCGATGGGACCTCTGGCCCTTGGCGATTTGATCGGTCTGGATACATGCTTACATATTATGGATACTTTCTATGCTGAAACATGTGACTCCAAGTATCGTGCATCCCGTCTGATGAGACAGATGGTTCGCGGCGGCAAACTTGGAAGAAAGACTGGAGAAGGATTTTTCAAATATTAATTCTTTCATCTAAAATAAAAATTGATGCGGTCAGGGAAATTTCCCTGGCCGTAATTTTTGCTTTACTTTTTGGTGTTTATAGCATAAAATGTAAGAGTATGTAAACGTGTCTTAGTTTACACTTGTTGTACGAATACTTTTAAGGAGCTGAGATTTTATTATGGTTAAAGCAATCGTTGGCGCAAATTGGGGAGATGAAGGAAAAGGTAAGATTACCGATATGCTTGCAGAGGAATCGGATATTATTGTCAGATTCCAGGGCGGAAGTAATGCAGGTCATACCATTATTAATGACTATGGCAAATTTGCTCTTCATATTCTTCCATCAGGCGTTTTTTATAACCACACGACCAGCGTTATTGGTAATGGTGTGGCTTTGAATATTCAGAATTTGGTCGATGAAATCGATTCTCTTGTAAAACAGGGAGTTCCGCAGCCGAAGATACTTGTGTCAGACCGGGCACAGATTCTTATGCCGTACCATATTCTGTTTGACCAGTATGAGGAAGAACGTCTGGGGGGCAAGTCCTTTGGTTCCACGAAATCCGGTATTGCACCATTTTATTCAGATAAATATGCAAAGACAGGTTTCCAGGTCAATGAACTTTTTGACGATGAAGCTGTGTTGAAGGAAAAGGTTTATCGGGTACTGGAACCTAAAAATGTACTCGTAGAACATTTATATCATAAAGCTCCGATCGATCCGGAAGAGATTTTCCAGGAACTTCTGAAATATAGAGAAATGATCCGTCCGTTTGTATGCGACGTTTCTGTATTCCTGCGGGATGCTATTAAAGACGGCAAAAAGATTTTGCTTGAAGGACAGCTTGGCTCTCTGAAGGATCCGGATTTCGGTATTTATCCGATGGTAACATCCTCATCCACACTGGCTTCCTACGGTGCGATTGGCGCCGGTATCCCGGGATATGAGATTAAAGACGTAGTTACCGTTGTAAAGGCTTATTCCAGTGCGGTAGGCGCCGGAGAATTCGTCTCCGAGATTTTTGGAGCTGAGGCCCATGAACTTCGTCGCCGTGGCGGTGATGGCGGTGAGTTCGGTGCAACGACCGGACGTCCGAGACGTATGGGATGGTTCGATGCGGTGGCTTCCAGATATGGCTGCCGTATGCAGGGCGCAACAGAAGTAGCGTTGACTGTTCTGGATGTCCTTGGTTATCTGGATGAACTGCCGATCTGTATCGGATATGAGATCGATGGTAAGGTAACACGGGATTTCCCGGCGACACCGCAGCTTAAAAAGGCAAAACCAGTTTATACAACTTTGCCTGGATGGAAAACGGAGATTCGCGGTATTACAAAATACGAGGACCTTCCGGAAAACTGCCGGAACTATATCGAATTTATTGAAAAAGAGCTGGAAGTTCCGATTACGATGGTTTCCAATGGACCGGGACGTCATGAGATTATTCATCGTCAGAGCAGCTTGACAAAATAAATATAACATTTTATCTGTTGGCCAGATACAGATGTGAAAAATAAAAGGCATAGAGAGGCTTAAAAGCGTCTTTATGTCTTTTTTTATTGTTGTGAAAATTTTGACAAATCAGAATGTTAAAAAAATTTAACATAAAAATATGGAAAATTTTTGACTTATGCAAAAAGTTGGCATGAAAATTGCATGAAATATAACGCAAATATATAAAATATGTAAATAAAAACAAAAGATTGTGGAAAATAAACAATCATTAGTTTACAATTCACACAATTTGTGATAAAATAACTTTGACAGTGGAGTTAGAGAGAGAATGTCAAGCAGGTATTCCTTTCAGCTCTTTTTATGATTTACAAGGGCTTTTATTACGGGAGTCCATAAAAAAGGAGGAGAAACTATGAAAAAGATGACTAAGAAATCATTGGCGATTGCCTTGACTGGAGCAATGTGCCTGGCATTGGTCGGCTGCGGCGGCGGAAGCGGGGAAACAAAAGCCGAGACAAACGCAGAAACAACTGCTGAATCAGGTGCAGAAACGACTGCAGCCGCCGAGGGTGCGGTGGATCTGAATGCTTTGACATTGGATGAAATCACTGAAAATGCAAAAGCAGAAGGTCATGTAGAATCTGTCGGTATGCCGGATGAATGGGCAGATTGGGGATCTTTGTGGGCTGCAATGAATGATACATATGGTATTACTCATAATGATACAGATATGAGTTCTTCTGAGGAACTTCAGATGTTCTCAACAGAAGGCGAAAACGGTACAAAGGATATGGGTGATGTTGGTTACGGATTTGCCGGACAGGCCGTTGATGAGGATCTGGTTCAGGGATATAAAACATCCTATTGGGACAGCGTTCCGGATTGGGCAAAAGGCGAAGACGGAAAATGGATGGTTGCCTACACAGGTGTTACAACCTTCCTTGTAAATACAGATCAGGTTGATAAAGTACCGACATCCTGGCAGGATATCCGTGAAGGCGACTATAAAGTTGCCCTTGGACCTCTTACCGGTGGTAACGCACAGGGTGCATTTATCGCTTCTGCTTACGCATTCGGCGGTGACATGAACAACCTTGAACCTGCTTTTGAATTCTGGAAAGAAATGGCTGAAGCAGGAAGAGTTAATACACTGGATATTACACAGGCTAACTTTGAATCTGGTGAAATCGCTGTAGGTGTTGTATGGAGCTTCCAGGGTATTCCTTACAGCAAGAACATTGACCAGTATAATATGACAGCAGTTGTTCCATCGGATGGTTCTCTTCAGAATGGATACGCATCTGTTATCAACAAATATGCACCGCATCCAAACGCAGCAGCTCTTACAAGAGAAGTAATGTTCAGTGATGAAGGTCAGACATATCTGGCTCTGGCTGGTGCTATTCCAACAAGAGAAGATTTTGAAATTGCAGAAGAATATGCAGATCAGGTTATCAGCAAAGATGAAGTTGCAAATGCTATTCTGATTGATGATGCAGACGCTTATTCCGCAGCTTGTGAAACAGCAAAAACACGTTGGGATGAAGAAGTAGCTCCGTTGCTTGTACAGTAATTATTTTTTATAATCTAATCTGAGTTCGTCTATGGGGGGTGCAAATTCCTGCACCCCCGTTTTTAGATTATAAAACAGGAATCTGGCGCATCCAGGTAAAGAAAACGATAGCATAGGAGTTGAATTGAATGAAAAGGAAAACGTATATATATTTACTTGCGTTAGTGCCATTCTTGATCGTTGCGATGCTCTATGAGATTGTACCTTTGATCACGGTCATTCTAAAGAGTTTCCAGTCCGATGGGGGAACAGGCTTTACGCTCGAAAACTATCAGGCTGTGTTTTCAAAATTACTTTATCAGAAAGCAATTCTTAACAGTTTGAAAATATCATTGACATCGGCTATTATCGGTATTATTATCGCTTTTCTCGGGGCACGGGCCGCACACCAGCATCAGGGAAAATTGAATCATATATTTATGGCGGTATTGAACATGGTTTCTAACTTTGCAGGAATCCCTCTGGCTTTTGCATATATGATCCTTTTGGGAAATGCCGGATTGATCGTAAGTATTGGTAAAGAATTCGGCATTGATTTCCTTGCGAATTATAATTTATATACGATGAACGGAATGAGTCTGATTTATGTATATTTTCAGATTCCGTTATCTACCCTTCTTCTTATACCGGCTTTCGACGGTGTACAGAAGCAATGGAAAGAAGCCTGTACTCTTTTAGGAGGTACTCAGGGACTTTTTTGGAGAAAAGTCGGTGTTCCTGTATTAATGCCGAGTATTCTCAGTACATTCAGCGTTTTGTTTGCCAATGCTCTGGCCGCCTATGCGACAATCTACGCATTGATGATGGACAATATTGCCCTTCTTCCAGTTCAGATCGCGGGCTGTTTTACGGGCGAAGTCAAAATCCGTGCAGGTCTCGGCGGCGCATTGTCCGTTGTCATGATGTTGATCATGGTCATCATGATTTTGATTACGAATGGTTTAAGCAAGCAATTCCAGAAGGGAGGCAATAGAAAATGAAGAAGAAAAATCCAGGTTCTATAGCCGTTATGCTGCTTGTTATGATTTATTTATTAATCCCTCTGGTCATTTCCATTATTTATTCTGTATTTAAAAAATGGACGGGGATTTTGCCGGAAGGTTTTAGTATTGGCAATTATACATCGTTGTTCTCAGACCCGAACTTCCTTGCATCGGTTGGACGTTCGGTTGGAATGTGTATCGTGCCGATCCTGCTGACGATCGTCATCGTTTTATTGGCGCTGTTTGTTACGACGATATATTTTCCAAAACTTGAAAAATATGTACAGATTATCTGTATGATCCCATATACCATTCAGGGTGTTATTCTTTCTGTCAGCATCTTGTCTTTATATGTAGGAACCAAGTCTGTTCTCAGTAACCGTATGGTTATGTTGATGGGCGCATATTGTATCGTGATCTTACCTTATATTTATCAGGGGATACGAAACGGAATGCGGGCCGTTAACATGCTGACGTTGATCGAAGCGGCTGAGATGCTCGGAGCTTCTAAGATTTATGCCTTTTTCAGAGTTGTTGTACCGAATATTATTTCGGCGATTATTGTATCATCACTTTTGGCCGTTGGTATTATCTTTGGTGATTACGTTCTGATCCGTAATCTTGCCGGAACCTCTGCGCCGAATATGCAGATTTTCCTTTATCAGACAATGAAGAGTGATAGTACAAAGGCTAGTGCTGTATTTGTAATTATTATGTTTGTAACCTTTGTGATCACGGCGATCGTATTATTCCTGA
>CATZYB010000094.1 GCA_958426095.1 uncultured Lachnospiraceae bacterium | reverse complement strand
GTTGCTTAAGCTGTATAATGATGGTTTTGGGGAGCCTTAACGCCCGCCTCTGCAAAGTTTCCTCCCACACTTCGTTAAACTCCCTGTGCCGCCAGTCCCAGTTCTGTAACTTGCGGTTGTCCAGTTCCAGCCTGCGGAACGCCAGATAGAACGCATGGGAAACCTCCAGTCTGAATTTTTTTGAGTGAAAATTCAGACTGGCAGGCGGGGAACGACACCTAACGCCAGAAGCAGGCTTGTCCTGCCTGCTGACAAAAAGCGACAAAAGAAAAACCGCAAAGGCTGTCGCACCTTTACGGTTTTGGGGGATTACCCTTCTATCTTGTAGATATTTGACATCTGGTTTGAGGGTAAGAGCGTACCATGCACAAGTGAGGATTTTTTTAACAGGCTATCCTCGTTAGTCCATGATATTATGTATGTAAACGCCCGCCAAAGCAGGCGGCAGAGTGGGATAGGCTTGTGCCCACACATAAAAAAAAACTTCCAAACTTCAAAACGAAGTCAGAGGGAAATCAAGGCATAGCAAAGTTGCCCGCCGAACCTCGTTTTTTTTATTCGGCGGGCTTTTCCTGCCCTACATAAAAATAGAGCCGATGATCTGTGAGTTTACTCTCAAGTTCATCGGCTCTGCGTCTGTGCGTCTGGCTCTTTGATGACGGTTATTTGTAAATCTTTAACATCTATTAAACACTCCTGCTTGCATTTGGGGCAAAAGAGAGGAAAGTTTTGCATGATTGTATCTTTCCTGACTTGATTTCGTGTTTTATTTCCGCAAACAGGGCAGCGTAGCCACTCTTTTATTTCCATCTAAACAATCACTTTCAGTTTTTAGTAGTTGCAAACCAACACATAGTTACCCCATCAATTCAAAAATCAGCTTCAGCAACGCTCCAATAAAAACTACGCCTCCGATACCGCTGATAATCCCATAAATCTTGCGTGATTCTTTGTCATCTTTTTCTTTCATGAGGTAGTAAATTCCTGCTCCTAAAACGGAAACACCAATCAAAATGCCAATAATACTGATAATCATTTCTTTTTCCTCCATTTCAATAGTAATGCCGAATTTATAATTACAAGCACAGAGCCTGCGTTATGCACCAAAGCACCAATAACAGGATTTAATATGCCGGGGAACGCTAATCCAATCGCAATGAAATTCAAAGTCATCGAAAAAGTTAGGTTCAGTTTAATGGTTGTCATCATGCGTTTGGAGAGTGCCAGCAAATGCGGAAATTCTTTAACCTCATCATCCACAAGGGCAATATCCGCTGCGTCCACGGCAATGTCGCTTCCAATCCCACCCATAGCAATTCCCACATCCGCTTTTTTGAGTGCGGGTGCGTCATTGATACCGTCGCCAATCATGCAGACAGGTTCACCATTTTTCTGATACTCGCCGATATAATTCAATTTATCTTCTGGCAAACAGTTTGCGTATACCTCACTGATATGTAATTCTCTTGCAATCGCTCTTGCGGCGTTTTCATTGTCGCCAGTTAAAAGAACTGGCTGCACGCCGAGATTTTGCAGTTGGTCAATCATTTGTGTGCTTTCTGTTCTCACAGTATCGGACAACACAACATACCCTGCAAGCGTTCCATCCACAGCAAGATAAATCACAGTGCTGCCTTTTTGCAGATATGCGTCTGTATCCGCTTGCACATCAGAAGATACCGCAATGAAACTTTCCGTAAGCATTTTTATATTGCCCGCAAGCACCGTCTTGCCTTTTATGACAGCAGAAACGCCTCTGCCAAGCAGCATCTGAAATTGTTCACACGATGAAACATCTTCACTTGTGCTTTGTTTATAGCAGCGCAGGATTGCTTTGCCGAGTGGATGTTCGGACAACTGTTCCACAGCAGCGGCAAGAGCATATATTTCATTTTCTGTAAAATGTGAAACGCTCTTTACCGCTGTGACCTGCGGTGTACCGTAGGTCAGAGTTCCCGTTTTATCAAAAGTAATTTTTGAAACTTTCGCCAGTCTTTCAAGAGCGTCGCCTTCACGCACTAAAAATCCATGCTTTGTAGCATTACCAATTGCTGCCATAATTGCCGTAGGTGTGGCAAGTACCAACGCACAAGGGCAGAAAACAACAAGAATCGTTACGGCACGGATGATTTGCCCTGAGATGAGCCAAGTTAAGACAGCGGCAGTAAGTGCGATTACCACAACCCAAGTCGCCCACTTATCTGCAAGACCAACGATTTTCGCTTTTCCTGCGTCTGCGGATTGTACCAACCGTATCATTCGCTGAATAGAGCTATCCTCACCGACTTTTTTTGCTTTCATTTCAAATGCACCAAATTGATTGACTGTCCCGCTGGAAACCTCGTCACCGACAGTCTTATCCACGGGTAAAGATTCACCTGTCATAACCGCCTGATTAACGGAAGTCTGTCCCGACAGAATCACGCCATCCACGGGGACAGTTTCGCCGGGTAGTACACGAAGAATATCTCCAATTTTGACCTGTTCAGCAGGGATATTTTTTTCTGTTCCGTCTATCAATACCCTTGCTGTCTGCGGCGTCAAATGGACTAATTTTTCGATTCCTGCTCGTGCCTTTGCCACAGTCAAATCCTCAAGCAGAGCACCAATCTGCATAATAAAGGCAACCTCGCCTGCGGCAAAATCTTCCCCGATACAGATTGACGCAATAAGTGCCAGCGATACCAACACATCCGCTTTGATGTCAAAGCTGGTAATAAGACCGATGATAGCTTCCAAAATAATGGGGGTGCCACAGAGGACAATAGCAATCCACGCCGCATTAAAAGGCAGCGGAATAAAATCAAAAAAGCTGATAAAGAGAGCAATGCCTGAAATGATAAGCAGAACAATGTCTTTCTTTATCCCACCAAGTTCCAACACGCCCTCCAACTTACTGATAAATTCTTTCATAATATTCTCCTTTCTATACCCATGGGGGTATAAGCATATTATACATATAGGGGTATAGGTTGTCAAGATGGTGAAAGAAAAAGGCGGACAAATCGCCGCCCTTACTTACATATCATTCGATTTTACTGCATATTAGCAAAACGCTCCACTGCTTTTGTGAAGTTCTCAATTGCATCTGCATCGCCGTTTTCAACAGCAGTCTTAATACAATGGGAGATATGTCCCTCCAACACTACTTGTCCAGCTTTGTTGAGTGCCGATTTTGCAGCACTGATTTGAGAAAGAATATCCTCACAGGGAATATCTTCATCTACCATTCTATCGATTGCTTGTACCTGTCCAATTATCTTTTTCAATCTGCGGTGCAAATTATCTGCGTCCATACATTGTTTCATCTCTGTTCCTCCAATACCATTAGGGGTTTATGTATATAATACGAAAATTTCTTTCATTTGTCAAGGAAACAGCGCGGATTGCTCCACGCCGCCTTTCCTTGCTTTATATGTATATAATTTCCTCGTCCACAATCTCCCTTGCACACGCCCGTATGTTATTGAGCCTTTCAAAGCGTTCCTGCGCCTGTTTATCAATCTCCGCAAGGTAGGCATTGAGCCTGCCGCTTGTAAGCAGATTGATGTATGTACCTTTGCGGTACTCTTTGAGATAGTGCAAATGACGCTCTCCCCATATGCCTATCGGCTGTTCTTCCTCGGCAGGTAAGGTAAGGCATGGGATTAGATAATCGCCCTGACTTTCGTATTTGCCGCCCATTTCCTCGAATAATGATTTTGCCATTTTACAATTCCTCCAAATAAGATATTCACTCCACTTTGCGTATCTGCTATCTTAAACGCAATTTTGAGTTTTCTCCTTATCTGGGTTTATTCATGTATTGTAATCCTACACACGTAATACATGCGAAGAAAAGGGAACAGCTTTACATATATTTGCGAAAATGCTATAATGAAGATTCAAGATTTTACGAAATTGATATGAAAGGGGCGCTTTTTTTGGAAGGAAAGTTTTATACCCGGTTATGGTTTATTCTCTGTATGTGTGTGTTAATGCCGCCTTTTGGAATTTTCTTAACCGTATTTTTTAAGAATCCGGTAACACCAAAGTGGCGTATACTTGTAGTTGTGTTGACAATCATCCATTGGGCCATTTGGCTTTATATTGCATATTTTAGTCCGATGAAAATAGCGTAATCGGAGGAGGCAGCTTTTGTGGAACAGAATCGAATCGGAGAGATTGAAGAGATTTTAATTAATGCTTTTCCTGCGGTGGAACGGGAGATTTATGACGGATGGATTTTAAATTTTTCCGGCGGTTATACATATCGGGCGAATTGCATTTATCCATTTTATCATTCTGGTTACGATTTAGAGGAAAAGGTCATTTATTGTGAAAATCAATATCGGGAATTGCTTTTGCCGACGGTTTATAAAATGACGGCGGCTGTTCCAGAAGCGTTGGACAGTCTTTTGGAGGCGCGGGGCTATGAAAACGTTAAATATGTCGACGTACTTTATCGTTCGCTGGAAGACTGGAAAGCATTTGAATCAGAGTGGCCGGATAATGACTATGAGATGATTACGATGAGTCAGATGGATGATGAGTGGCTGGATGGTGTAAATCACTTGATCGGTATTCCATATCCATCCATGGAAAAGACTCAGAAAAAGATTTTTCAGCGTATTCGTTTACCAATGGTATGTGTAAAAATACGCCATCGCGGGAAAGTCATTGGTACGGGACTCGGCGTTTTGGAACGGCATTATATAGGTCTGTATGCGATTCATGTGCATCGGGATTATCGGCGCCGTGGGTTGGCTATGAAAATTTGCAGCCAGATTATAGAAAAAGGAAAAAAGATGGGGGCGGCACAGGCCCATTTACAGGTGAGACAAGGAAATACCGGGGCTTTTCTGATGTATGAAAGGCTCGGAATGAAAAAAATATATACCCAGTGGTTTCGGATGAAATCCTGGCCCGAATCAAAGACAATATTTGATTAAATTATTTCACAGAAAAGAAACGGAGGAGCAGAGGTGTCGCAAAAGGATATCGATATAAAACTGGACGATATTGTCAGTTATTCTCCTAAAATACTGGATATTTTGTTGAAAGACAGAACGTCGGGAAGAAATATTGTTTGGGCCACAGAGGATTACCGCCAGCTGGGTGCGCCCTATGAGGCCGAAGGTGAAATAAAAGCAGAATTAGTAACCGGAAAAAATAATTATATTATTCAGCCGCGCATTACAAAGAGTCAGAAGAACCAGTTATTCAGAACAAAAGCGAAGGCAGAGGTTTTTACACCGGCCTGGATGTGCAATGCTCAGAATAATCGGATTGATAACGGGTGGTTTGGGCGTGAAGGCGTTTTTAATATTGAAACTTATAATGCATGGATAACAAATGAGGAAAAGATTTGTTTTTCAGATAAAGGGCATAAAACGTGGCGGAGGTATGTGGATGCGCTGCGAATGGAAATTACCTGCGGTGAGGCCCCTTATCTTGTAAGCCGGTATGATGTTGTCCGTGCGAAGAGTATTCCTGTCGCGGAACGGATAGGTCTTCTTGACAGAAAACTGCGGGTTGTCGGTGAAAACGCAGAATCAGAAGAAGAATGGTATAAATGGTCAAAAAGGGCGTTTCAAAGTGTTTATGGTTTTGAGTACCAGGGAGACAGTTTGTTGATTGCCAGAGTAAATCTTTTATATACCTATATTGATTATTTAAAGGATAAATGGGACAGAAATCCGACAGCTAAGGAATTGACAGAAATTGCGTCGATTATTTCGTGGAATTTATGGCAAATGGACGGTTTGACCTTTACGGTTCCCCATAGCAGTAAAGATAAGAAAAAAAACGAAGAGACATCGTTGGAAAGACAGTACTGCCGTATCAAAGACTGGCAGGCGGCGCGCTGGAAAAAGAAAGCGATTCTGGAATATCGTTCATTGCTGAAATACGAGGTGTTGTAAATGCCTGAAAATATGGAAATATTAGATAGCTTGATCATCGGAAGAGTCGAGCCTTATATATATGCTTTCTCTACAAATACGGTTCCTGATTATTTAAAAATCGGCGATACATATCGCCCTTTGAAGGTACGTCTGAATGAGTGGAGAAAGTATTTTTATGATTTGAAGGAAGAATACAGGGCGAAGGCCGTCATTAGCGACGGAGTTTTTTTCAGAGACTATTCAGTCCATGCATATTTGGAGGAGTTAGGGAAAGAACGTTTAATGCCCGGCGATATTCAGGGCGTATATTATTCCAAAGAGTTTTTCAAAGATGTTACTATTGAGGAACTTGATGATGCCATAAAAGATATTAAAGAAAAGTATGAAAAGCGCATTGATAAATATCAATATTATAATTCGGAGAGCAGACTGCCTGAAACATATACGTATGCTTCCACAGGCGAGTGGAAGCCAAGACCAAATCAGCAGGCGGCGATAGACAACTTTGTAGCGGCGGTTAATCATGGGCGGAAAAACCTTCTTATGTATGCGGTTATGCGCTTTGGTAAATCATTTACATCTCTTTGCTGCGCCAAGGCAATGGAAGCTAAAACCGTTCTTGTGGTTTCTGCGAAAGCTGATGTGCGGGAAGAATGGAAAAAGACTGTCCAGCAGGCGGATAATTTCAACAAAGATTACATTTTCTTAGCGGGAACAGATCTTTCAGACAATGAAAATATGATCAAAGATACGTTGGATTCGGGAAAGGGAGTTGTCGTTTTTCTAACACTGCAGGATTTACAGGGCGAGGTCATAAAGGAAAAGCATAAAGAAGTATTTAAGAGTCATATCGATTTGTTGATTGTAGATGAAACCCATTATGGCGCAAGAGCAGAAAAATACGGTCAGGTTCTCAAAGACAGCAGTTATGTGAAAGATGTCAGCGAAAAATATGCGGATGATGATTATATAGATTATGAGAGCGCCGATGAACAGCTGAAAGTTTTGGACGCCGGTGTGAAGCTGCATCTTTCGGGAACGCCGTACCGGATATTGATGGGAAGCGAGTTTGAAAAAGAAGATATTATTGCTTTCTGTCAATTTACGGATATTGTGGCCGAACAGAAAAAATGGGATGAAGAATGTATATTGTCGGACGATGTGAGGGAATGGGATAATCCCTATTATGGTTTTCCTCAAATGGTTCGTTTTGCCTTTAATCCGGGCAAAGAGGCAAGAGCAAAGCTTGAACAGTTAAAATCCAATGGAAATACATATGCTTTTTCTGCGCTTTTCCGGCCAAAATCCATAAAAAAAGCGGCGGATGATACGCATAGAGAATTTATATATGAAAAAGAAGTATTAGACTTATTTGAGATTATTGACGGAAGCAGAGAAGACGAGGAATTGTTGAGCTTTCTTGATTATGATAAAATTAAAGAAGGTCACATGTGCCGCCATATGGTATGCGTGCTTCCGTATTGCGCGTCCTGCGACGCTTTGGAAAAACTTTTATCTGAACATAAGGATAAATTTAAAAATCTGAAAGATTATACAATCATTAATATTTCAGGTGTGGACAGGCCGAATGAATACCGGAGCGTCAACGCTGTGAAAGAAAAAATAGCGAAATGCGAGGCGGATGGTCAAAAGACGATAACGTTGACTGTAAACCGTATGCTGACGGGAAGCACGGTGGAACAATGGGACACAATGCTGTTTTTTAAGGATACGGCGTCTCCCCAGGAATACGACCAGGCCATTTTCCGACTGCAGAATCAATATATCAAAACCTTCGTTGATGAAAACGGGGAGACAATCAAATATAACATGAAGCCTCAGACATTGCTTGTCGACTTTGATCCTCACCGCATCTTTTATATGCAGGAACAGAAATCATTGATATATAATGCCAACACAGAAAACGGCGGTAATCAGAGACTGGAAGAGCGGATGCGGGAAGAATTGAAGATATCCCCCATCATCACTATGAATAAAAATAAAATAGTGGAGGTCAGTTCGTCGGATATTTTGAGCGCTATCAGTGATTATTCAAAAAGCCGGGGAGTTATGGATGAAACGAGAGAAATTCCTGTAGATATGTCCCTGCTTGACATTGATATTATTTTATCGACCATTGAATGTCAGGCCGAATTGGGGGCAAAAAACGGGCTGCAGATAGAGGCTCATGAGGGGGAAGAGAGCGAACTGGACGGCGGGGATGAAGAAGGAAAACCGGACGGAGCCGGGGCCGGTGAAGCGGATGAGGCAAAAGAGGCATCAGAAAAGAACAAAAACATTGATTTGCCAGAAACAGAACGTCAGGTATTGGAAAATAAGTTTCGTATGTATTATTCAAGACTGCTTTTCTATGCTTTTTTATCCGGAGATGTCTTAAAATCATTGGAAGACATTCTGGCTTCTTTGGATAAGACAGATAATCAGCGGATCGCTGCGAACCTTTCATTGGACAGAAATGTTCTGGAAGCTATGAGAGAGCATATGAATCCGTTTATGCTCAGTAAGCTTGATTATAAGATTCAGAACATGAATGTCTTATCACGGGATGAGACAATTGAGCCGACAGAACGGGCGGTAAGAGCTATCAATAAATTCGGGAAGCTATCCGAGTCGGAGGTGCCTACGCCTCTGCATGCCGCCGACGCTATGGTCTCCCTGTTGACCGACGAGAGCATTTGCCGTCTGACGCAGAAAGATATGGTTATTTTGGATGTGGCCAGTAAGATTGGTGAATATACGATTGCCGTCTATGAAAGGGCCGTAAAAGCCGGCCTTTGTCCGGAGGATATTCGTTCTTCCATCTGGTCGATTCCAACGTCGACCGTGGCTTATGAATTTACGAGAAAGATATATTCTGTTCTCGGACTTGATCTTGATTGTATAGCGGTTCATTTTACATCCTACGATTTACTGGGGATTAAAGTCATGGATGAAAAGGGCTGCCCGACAGATAAAATTGATTATAAAAAGATAGCTGATATTTTAAAACAAAAGAAGGCTTTAAGTGAAATTCGTCTTGATGACAAGGCAGAAAAGGGTGATGAGATGAAATTTGAGGCTGTTGTCGGCAATCCGCCGTATCAGGTCAGTGACGGCGGAGCACAGGCCAGCGCCAGACCAATATATCACAATTTTATAGAAATATCCAAAGCATTGTCACCGAATAAAATTTCGATGATAACACCGTCGCGCTGGTATGCCGGCGGAAAAGGACTTGAGGAATTCCGAAGCGCTATGTTGGATGATAAACATATTGAGGAATTGGATGATTTTTTGCACCCGGAAGAAATATTTCCGGATACCAATAATCGGGGAGGCATTTGCTATTTCCTCTGGAATGTTGACTATGATAATAGCATTTCAGGCGTAAATATTGTTTCACATAATGGAGACGGACAAATTGACCGGTGCAGACGCAGCATGCGGACAAGGGGATTGGATATTTTTATAAGAGATAATATTGCGGTGGATGTTTTAAATAAGGTGGTAAATGATATGACGGATGTCATGTCCCGCCATATATCTCCGAGAAAGCCTTTTGGAATTGAGAGTAATATTGTGAAGTCTGATTTATGGAAGCAGGAGAAGGAGGAACTTAAAAATCCCCTTTGCTGTTACGGAAAGGGAAAGCAGGAGGGGTATATTGAGTTTAGCGATTCTATCAGCCATAAGGAATGGATTGACGTATGGAAGGTTTATACGCCGAGAGCCAATAATATCGGAACCGAGTTGAACGACGATAATTTGAATACATTTATCGGGAAACCACAGACGATATGCACAGAAGCATATATTGTTATCGGTATGGACCTGGCATTGGATGAATATTCGGCGGGGAATCTGACGAAATATTTTAAAACCAAATTCGTAAGATTTTTGCACGGTATTGCCAAGGCGAGCCATGACGCTTCAAGAAAAACTTATTGTTTTGTTCCGACGCAGGATTATTCGGCGGCGTCGGATATTCACTGGAATGTGCCGATTCCTGAAATAGACGCTCAGTTGTATGCGAAATATGGTTTGACACAAAGAGAGATAGATTATATTGATTCAAAAATAAAACCGATGGAAGAGTAAACGTAAACGCGGCCGCAGATGCGGCCGCGTTAAATTTTCAGGTTTTGGATTTTTTACCAAATAAAACAAAGATAAAAGGTATCAGACATTGAATGATATTACC
>CATZYB010000093.1 GCA_958426095.1 uncultured Lachnospiraceae bacterium | reverse complement strand
GTTTCATTAAAGAGTTCTTACAAGCCTGGAAAATAAAATATACCCATTGGGGCATACAAAAGATAAAAGGATGCGAAGCGAAAGCCTGGCATCCTTTTTAGCAAACAAAATAAAAAAGAGCGATTTCGAGAGAAAAAAAGAGATAATTAAAGATTTTCGGGAATATATTTAAAAATATGAACCTTTTACAGGTTGCATATTGGAACATAATAAAATATTATATATCCAGTGGTTAGCACTCGAACTTGATGAGTGCTAATAAAACAAAAAAGCATTGTCAGGAGGAATTTAGATATGAAATTAGTACCATTGGGCGACAGAGTCGTATTAAAACAGCTTGTAGCAGAAGAAACCACAAAATCCGGTATCGTATTAACCGGTCAGGCAAAAGAAAAACCACAGGAAGCCGAAGTTATCGCAGTAGGTCCTGGCGGAGTTGTTGACGGCAAAGAGGTAAAAATGGAAGTTGCTGTTGGTCAGAAAGTAATTTATTCCAAATATGCCGGAACTGAAGTAAAACTTGAAGGCGAAGAATTTATCATTGTGAGACAGTCCGATATTTTAGCTGTTGTAGAATAATTTGATTTTATATTGGAGGTAGACAGATATGGCAAAAGAAATTAAATATGGCGCAGAGGCAAGAAAAGCTCTGGAAGCCGGTGTAAATCAGTTAGCAGATACAGTACGTGTAACTTTAGGACCAAAGGGAAGAAATGTTGTTTTGGACAAATCCTTCGGAACACCATTGATCACTAATGACGGTGTGACTATCGCAAAAGATATTGAACTGGACGACGCTTTTGAAAACATGGGCGCTCAGATCGTTAAAGAAGTTGCCACAAAGACAAATGATGTGGCTGGCGACGGTACAACAACAGCTACAGTTCTTGCACAGGCTATGATCAATGAAGGTATGAAAAACCTGGCGGCCGGCGCAAACCCGATTATTTTAAGAAAAGGTATGCAGAAAGCAACGGAGTGTGCAGTGGAGGCCATCAAAGAAATGAGTTCTACGATCACCGGTAAAAACCAGATCGCTAAAGTGGCCGCAATTTCCGCAGGTGATGAGAATGTTGGCGAAATGGTTGCTGAAGCTATGGAAAAAGTATCCACAAACGGCGTTATTACTATCGAAGAATCCAAGACTATGCAGACAGAATTGGATTTGGTAGAAGGTATGCAGTTTGACCGCGGTTATCTGTCTGCATATATGGCTACAGATATGGATAAAATGGTTGCTGAACTGGATAATCCATATATTCTCATTACAGATAAGAAAATTTCCAATATCCAGGAAATCCTTCCGATTCTGGAACAGATTGTACAGACAGGTTCCAAACTTGTTATCATCGCTGAAGACGTTGAAGGCGAAGCCCTTGCAACTCTCGTTGTCAATAAATTGAAAGGTGTATTCTCTGTTGTTGCAGTGAAGGCCCCAGGTTTTGGCGACAGAAGAAAAGCAATGCTTCAGGATATCGCTATCCTGACAGGCGGTACAGTGATCTCCGAAGAATTAGGCTATGAATTAAAAGACGCCACTATGGATATGCTTGGACGTGCTAAATCCGTTAAGGTTGAAAAGGAAAATACAATCATTGTTGATGGTTTGGGCGATCCGGAGGCTATTAAATCCAGATGCAGCCAGATCCAGACTCAGGCGAATGAAACAACATCTGAATTCGATAAAGAAAAATTACTTGAAAGACTTGCAAAACTTTCCGGCGGCGTAGGCGTTATCAAAGTTGGTGCGGCTACAGAAACTGAGATGAAAGAAAAGAAACTTCGTATGGAAGATGCTTTAGCTGCTACCCGCGCAGCCGTTGAAGAAGGTATCATCTGCGGCGGTGGTTCCGCATACATCCATGCTTCTAAGAAAGTAGCTGAACTAGCGGCTGGACTTAGCGGAGATGAAAAGACTGGCGCTAATGTGGTTCTTAAAGCTCTTGAAGCTCCATTATTCCATATCGCGGCAAATGCTGGCCTTGAAGGCGCTGTTATCATCAACAAAGTTCGTGAAAGCGAAGCAGGCGTCGGTTTTGATGCATTGAAAGAAGAGTATGTAAATATGATCGATGCCGGTATCATTGACCCGGCGAAAGTGACAAGAAGCGCTCTCCAGAACGCTACAAGCGTCGCTTCCACATTGCTCACAACAGAATCTGTTGTTGCGGAGATCAAATCTGATAATCCAATGCCGGCTATGCCACAGGGCGGTATGGGAATGATGTAATCTAAATGGCCCATTCATTTGTGTAAGTATTAAAAAAATATAGTTAAGCTCCATTTTCGGCGGCTTAAGATCAGGGAGACATCCAAAAGTTCGGATAGGACTTGGAATGTCTCCCTCTTTCTCTATTAGCAAAACTTAACAAAGAATTAAGTAATTATAATGATAACCTTATGTTGACTTTTGTCGGAAGAGTTGATATACTTTAGAAACCTATAAAATAGTAAGAAAGAGAGGATGATAAGAATGGGTAGAATTATCGGTGAAGGCATTACCTTTGATGACGTGCTTCTTGTTCCGGCGTATTCGGAAGTGATTCCAAATCAGGTAAACATTCAGACACATTTAACAAAGAAGATTCTTCTGAATGTGCCATTAATGAGTGCAGGTATGGATACTGTAACAGAACATCGTATGGCCATTGCGATGGCAAGACAGGGCGGTATCGGTATTATCCATAAAAATATGTCTATTGCGGCACAGGCTGAAGAGGTTGATAAGGTAAAACGTTCAGAGAACGGTGTTATTTCCGATCCATTTTCATTATCTTCTGAACATACATTGGCAGATGCGGACATGCTGATGGCAAAATTTCGTATATCCGGCGTCCCGATCACTGACAATGGTAAACTGGTTGGTATCATCACAAACCGAGATCTTAAATTTGAAACAGATTTTTCTAAGAAAATTTCCGAGTGCATGACTTCCAAAAACCTGATCACAGCAAAGGAAGGCGTAACACTGGAAGAGGCCAAAGCTATTCTCGCTAAAGCCCGTGTGGAAAAACTCCCGATCGTTGATGATAATTTCAATTTAAAAGGTTTGATCACCATTAAAGATATTGAAAAACAGATCAAATATCCATTATCCGCCAAAGATTCCCAGGGACGGCTTCTCTGCGGCGCGGCTTTGGGTGTGACGCAGAACATCCTTGAACGTGCAGAAGCACTGGTGAATGCAAAGGTCGATGTTGTTGTCGTAGATTCAGCCCATGGACATTCGGCAAATGTTCTCAACTGTGTACGTATGCTGAAAAATGCTTTTCCGGATCTGCAGGTTATTGCCGGTAACGTAGCGACAGCTGATGCAACCCGTGCTTTGATCGAAGCCGGTGTTGACGCTGTGAAGGTTGGTATCGGCCCTGGTTCGATCTGTACGACCCGAGTTGTATCCGGTATCGGCGTACCTCAGATTTCAGCCGTTATGGACTGCTATTCTGTAGCTAAAGAATACGGTGTTCCGTTGATCGCCGACGGCGGTATCAAATATTCTGGTGATATAACAAAAGCGATCGCAGCTGGAGCGGATGTCTGCATGATGGGCAGCATGTTTGCCGGCTGTGATGAAAGCCCTGGAGATTTTGAACTTTATCAGGGAAGAAAATATAAAGTATATCGTGGTATGGGCTCTATCGCCGCTATGGAAAATGGAAGTAAAGACCGTTATTTCCAGGCTGATGCAAAGAAACTGGTTCCTGAAGGTGTTGAAGGCCGTGTGGCTTATAAAGGCCTTGTGGAAGACACGGTATTCCAGCTGATCGGAGGCCTGCGTGCAGGTATGGGATATTGTGGCACAAAGAATATTGAAGAGCTGAAAAATAATGGACAGTTTGTAAAGATCAGTGCGGCTTCTCTGAAAGAAAGTCATCCGCATGACATTCAGATTACAAAAGAAGCACCGAACTATAGTGTGGACTAATCTGTGCTGCTGCATAAAATGAAATAAGAATGAATTCAAGGTGTTGTCAATCGACAGCACCTTGTTTTTCTTCCAGGAGAAGTTTCGTTGAAAACTCGATCAATATGGTATAAAATGAAATGGGCAGAATTTTGTCATTGAATGGAAGAGGGTGGACGCCATCAAAAATAAAAAGAAGAAGGTAAAAAAAGTTAAACATATCAATGAAGAACGGGTGCGTTTATTTGCAATTCTGGGCTGTTTGATCCTACTTGCCGTAACGTTGTGCGGTCTGATTTTCCGGGCCTGTACCCGGGAAAACCGAGTGAGTCCTTACGGAAGCCCTGACCCGGCTTATGATGACGGCCGGCCCTATATTGATGTACAGCTTTTGACGCCAAACGAGTATTCAAGGCCGTGTATACCATCGGATGGCGTCCGAGGGATCGTTATTCATTATGTAGGAAATCCGGGCAGCAGCGCCCAGGCGAATCGGGACTTTTTTGAAGGACTGAAAGACAGCGGGGAAACCTATGCCAGCAGTAATTTTATTGTTGGTCTGGAAGGAGAGATTATCCAGTGTATACCGACAAACGAGATTGCCTACTGTTCGAATGAAAGAAATTCAGATACCGTTTCCATAGAAGTCTGTCATGAGACGGCCGACGGTAAATTTAATGATCATACATATAGTTCGCTGGTGAACCTGACCGGATGGCTCTGTATGTACCTGGACGTTTCGCCGAAAGACGTGATCCGCCACTATGATGTCACGGGAAAAATCTGTCCGAAGTATTATGTGGAGCATGAGGATGCCTGGGATACCTTTATTGATGATGTGAAGGTGTGGATCCGGACTGAGAAAAGCCGTCGCTGATCCGGTTGTATAAATCCCTGGAATATGGTACAGTTTATATAATAAATGGAGGTTGATGTATGAATCAGACAGTGAAAATACCGAAAGCATATACAATTCTGGAGAAGACATATATTGAAGAGTTAAAGTCAGAAGCCTGGCTTTTAAAGCACAAAAAAAGCGGCGCCCGTGTGGCCGTTTTATCTAATGAAGATATAAATAAAGTATTTCATGTAGCTTTCCGAACACCGCCGAAAGACAGTACCGGGGTGGCTCATATTCTGGAGCATTCAGTACTTTGCGGTTCAGAGGAATTCCCGGTCAAAGATCCCTTTGTGGAGCTTGTCAAAGGCTCATTGAATACATTTTTAAATGCCATGACTTATTCCGATAAAACGGTTTATCCGGTGGCGAGCTGCAATGATACGGATTTCCAAAATTTGATGCATGTCTATCTGGATGCAGTGTTCAGGCCTGATATTTATCAGCATAAAGAAATCTTTTTGCAGGAAGGCTGGCATTATGAACTGGAAAACGAGGAGGCTCCTTTAAAATATAATGGTGTCGTTTATAATGAGATGAAAGGGGCTTTTTCATCGCCGGAACAGGTACTTTTCCGGAAGATCAGCCAGACCCTTTATCCGGATACGACCTATGGCGTGGAATCCGGTGGTGATCCGGCAAATATCCCGGATTTAAGTTACGAACAGTTTTTAGATTTTCACAGACAATTTTATCATCCGTCCAATGCCTGGCTGTATCTCTATGGGAATATGGATGTGGAAGAAAAACTGAGTTTTATTGATGCCCATTATCTGGATCATTATGACAGCATTGAGGTAGATTCTTCTATTAAAATGCAGGCGCCTTTTGAAGCTATGCGTGAAGTGTGTTCGTCCTATGCTGTCAATGATGACAGTGAATTAAAAGAAAACACCTATTTGAGTTATAACGTGGTCATTGGCACGAGTCTTGACAGAGAACTTTATCTGGCGATGCAGGTTCTGGAATATGTCCTTATGTCTTCACCGGGAGCCGTACTTAAAAAAGCCCTTTTGGAGAGCGGTATCGGCATGGATGTTTTTGGCGAACTGGATAATGGCATTTTACAGCCTTATATGAGCATTATTGTAAAAAATGCGGAAGCCAGTCAGAAGGAAGAATTTCTGAAAGTGATCCGGAAAACGCTGACAAAACTTGTTGAAGAAGGAATTAACAGAAAGTCATTGATGGCCGCTATTAATTACTATGAATTTAAATATCGGGAAGGTGATTTCGGACGCTATCCGGCAGGACTTATGTATGGCCTTCAGATAATGGATAGCTGGCTCTATGACGAGACAAAGCCTTTTATCCATATTCAGGCCAGTGATACCTTTGATATGCTGAAAGAAAATGTCGATAAAGGCTATTTCGAGCAGTTGATCCGGACATATTTGCTGGATAATCATCATAGTTCTCTGCTTATCCTCACACCGGAGAAGGGATTGACGGAAAAGACAGAGGCGGAAACAGACAGAAAGCTGGCTGAATATAAAGCCGGGCTGTCCAGAGAGACTTTGGAAGCCATGGTCCTCCAGACAAGGACGTTGAAACAATACCAGGAGGAACCGTCTGCACCAGAGGATTTAGAGAAAATTCCGATTCTTGAAATTGAAGATATTGAGCCAAAGCCGCAGCCGTTTTACAATCATTATGAGGAAATCCAGGGGTACCCGGTACTTTATCACGATGTGGAAAGCCGTGGGATTGCCTATGTGAAATGGATATTTGATACGGGCAGTGTTCCTTTTGAAAAGATACCTTATATTGGCTTATTATCGTCGGTTCTGGGCAATGTGGACACAGACCGTCATGACTATACGGAACTGGCCGACGAAATCAATATTCATTCCGGCGGCATCCGGGCCAATACAAATATTTATACAGAACAGGGAAGCACAGATATCATGTATCCAAAGTTGGAAGTTATTATGAAAGTGCTGGTACCAAAGCTTTCTGACGGCGTTCAGTTAATGGGTGAGATCATGTCGGAGAGCCGTCTGTCTGATACAAAACGGCTGAAAGAAATTATCGGTCAGTTAAAATCCCGCCTGGAAATGATGATGAACGGCAACGGTCATATGGTGGCTGTGAATCGGGCGACCAGTTTTATGTCACTGGCCGGAATGTATAAAGAGTATGAAGAGGGCATGGCCTACTATCGTTTTATTGAAAAAATGAATAAGGATTTTGATGCTCAGAAGGAAGCGCTTGTTTCCGGCCTGGAAGAAACGGCAAAAATGATTTTCCGAAAAGAAAATCTATTAATTGATGTCACTTGTTCAGACGTGTCGCTGAATGATATTGTGGGTAGTATGACGAAAGTCCTCAATCCGATTCTGGCGGATGGAGGCAATAAGTCTGAGCCGGAAGGCGGTATATTACCGGAAGTAAAATCAGCGCTTCATCAGTCAATGGAAGGGATTTCCACAGAGGCCTATACGACGGCGGGAATGGTTCAGTATGATGCCTGTGTCGGTAATTTTGCAAAAGCTGGCTATGCTTATCACGGGGCGCTCAGTGTCCTTAAAGTTATGATGAATTATGATTATCTCTGGATCCGCTTGAGAGTCCAGGGCGGCGCCTATGGCTGTATGTGCGGTTTTGCTCCGAATGGTACAGGCTATTTTACATCCTACCGGGATCCAAATCTGAAAGAGACTTACGATGTCTATGAGAGCGCTGTGGATTATGTGAAAAATTATGAAGCGGATGAACGGACCATGCGAAAGTTTATCATTGGAGCTATCAGCGGCGTGGATGTGCCTTTAGGCGCATCAGACAAGGGCGCAAGGTCCCTGAGCGCATGGCTGACACATACTTCTTATGAAAAACTGGAAAAGAATCGCTATGAGCTGCTTCATACTGATGTGGAAACGATACGCAGTCTTTATGGGATCGTTGATGCGGTGGTTCATTCAGGGCTGCGCTGCGTTGTCGGAAATGCAGCCAAAATACAGGAAAATAAAGATATGTTCCAGAAAATTGAACCGTTGACTGGAGCATGATAAGGAGAATACAATATATGGAAAAAAATCATTTTAAGTCCGGCTTTGTCACACTGATCGGCCGCCCCAATGTGGGAAAATCCACTTTGATGAATCAGCTCATCGGGCAGAAGATAGCGATCACATCCAATAAGCCCCAGACGACAAGAAACCGGATTCAGACCGTATACACAAGCGAGGAAGGTCAGATTGTCTTTCTGGATACGCCGGGAATTCATAAGGCGAAAAATAAGCTTGGCGAGTATATGGTGAATGTGGCGGAACGGACGCTCAATGAGGTGGATGTGATATTATGGCTTGTGGAGCCGTCTACCTTTGTCGGGGCCGGGGAACAGCATATCATTGAGCAGCTTAAAAAGACGAAGACGCCGATTCTTCTCATTATCAATAAAATGGACATGGTAAAGAAAGAAGAACTTCTGGAAGTTATGAAAGTATATGGCAGTCTGATGGAGTTTGCAGAAATTATTCCATGCTGTGCCTTCACTGGTGAGAATTGTAAAGATGTTATTGCTTCAATTATGAAATATCTTCCGGAAGGACCGAAATTTTATGATGATGATGTGGTAACTGACCAGCCGGAACGCCAGATCGTGGCCGAACTGATCCGGGAAAAGGTACTGCGCCTTATGGATGCGGAAGTACCGCATGGGATTGCGGTTTCTGTGGAATCTATGAAAATGCGCCGTCAGGGTCATATGATGGATATTCATGCAACTATTGTCTGTGAGAGGGAATCTCACAAAGGAATGATCATTGGCAAGCAGGGGCGGATGCTCCGGCAGATTGGGCAAAATGCCCGGTATGAGATTGAGAATCTGCTGGACACAAAGGTTAATCTACAGCTTTGGGTCAAGGTCAAAAAAGACTGGAGAGACAGCGATTTTCTTATAAAGAATTTTGGCTATGATAAAAACGATTATTAGGTGATAGAATGATAGAATCGACAGCGGTCACTGGAATGGTGATCGGTACATCTCCGATAAATGAATACGACCGGCGTGTGGTGCTTCTGACAAAGGAACGGGGAAAAATTACGGCCTTTGCCAGAGGGGCCAGGCGGCAATACAGCGCTTTGCTGGCCGGGACCCAGTTGTTTGCCTTTGGCACCTTTCGGGTGATTGAAGGCAAAAACGCCTACACCCTTGTTTCAGCGGAGATTACCAATTATTTTGAAGAAATTCCAAAGGAGCCGCTGAGGGCCTGTTATGCTTCCTATTTTCTGGAAATGGCCGGGTATTATGCCAGAGAGAATAATAATGAAGTAGAGCTGCTTAAACTCCTTTACCAAACCCTCCGTATTCTCTGTCGGGATTCGGTACCTAAGGCTTTGATACGGGTGATTTACGAGCTTAGAATCTTTGTTGTCAACGGTGAGTATCCGGAATGTTTCCACTGCATCATCTGCGGGAAAGAAACGGAATTGAGACATTTCAGCCCAACACGAAACGGCGTTGTCTGCGACCAGTGTCTTCCCGAGGCCGGCAGGGTTCTGCCTTTAGACCCTTCGGCCCTCTATGCGGCCCAGTATATTATTGCGTCGCCGATCGAGAAACTTTATACATTCAACGTATCTCCGGAAGTACTGCATCAATTGCAGAAAGTGATGGAGCATTACATAAGGGAACATATTGATAAGACATTCAAATCCCTGGAAATTCTGAATATTATGGAAAATCCGGGCAATTTTTAAAAGAAATAGATTTTAAAGGGGTTGTACCCATAAAAAATCTTGAAAAAAGCATCGATAAAGGATACAATAAAACAAGCGAAAAGAATTGAGTGAGGTAGAAGCATTATGGAAAAAACAATGGAAAAAATTGTTGCTTTGGCGAAGGCCAGAGGATTTGTATATCCTGGTTCTGAAATTTACGGCGGTCTTGCCAATACATGGGATTACGGAAATCTTGGTGTAGAGCTTAAAAATAATGTAAAACGTGCATGGTGGCAGAAATTTATTCAGGAGAATCCATACAATGTTGGCGTGGACTGTGCGATTCTCATGAATCCGCAGACATGGGTAGCTTCCGGTCATCTGGGCGGCTTTTCAGATCCTTTGATGGATTGTAAAGAATGTCATGAACGTTTCCGTGCGGATAAGATCATTGAGGATTTCAGCGCTGAAAAGGGTATCGAACTGAGAAGTTCTGTGGATGGATGGTCCAATGAGGAAATGCAGAATTTTATTGCAGAGCATAAGATTCCATGTCCGACCTGCGGCGCCCATAATTTTACAGAGATCCGTCAGTTCAATCTGATGTTCAAAACCTTCCAGGGTGTTACAGAAGATGCAAAGAATACGGTATATCTGAGACCGGAAACAGCACAGGGCATCTTTGTAAACTTTAAAAATGTTCAGAGAACATCCCGTAAAAAAATTCCTTTCGGTATTGGACAGATTGGTAAATCTTTCAGAAACGAAATC
>CATZYB010000092.1 GCA_958426095.1 uncultured Lachnospiraceae bacterium | reverse complement strand
GGGATCCTTATGGTTTTAAACCGCTGTGTATCGGTAAGAGAGACGATACATGGGTGGTGGCTTCCGAAACATGTGCGCTCGATACCGTTGGCGCAGAGTTTATTCGTGATGTGGAACCGGGAGAAATCATTGTGATCAATGAAGAGGGTCTGACGTCAAATCGTAAATATTGCAATTCTGCCGCAAAATGCGGCCGGTGTATTTTTGAGTATATCTATTTTGCCCGTCCGGACAGCGTGATCGACGGTGTCAGCGTATTCAATTCCCGGATTATGGCCGGGAAGATCCTGGCTCAGACCCATCCGGTGGAAGCAGATCTGGTCGTTGGCGTACCGGAATCGGGAAATGATGCGGCCATGGGTTACGCCTTGGAATCGGGGATTCCTTATGGCCGGGCCTTTGTAAAAAATAATTATGTAGGCCGCACATTTATTAAGCCAAAGCAGAGTATGCGGGAGCAGAGCGTTAAAATCAAATTAAATGTTTTAAAGGATGCAGTCAAGGGAAAACGGATCATTATGATCGACGATTCGATCGTCCGTGGAACGACCAGCGGCAATATTGTTCAGATGTTAAAAAATGCGGGAGCGACAGAGGTCCATGTACGGATCAGTTCACCGCCGTTTAAATATCCATGCTATTTCGGTACAGATATTCCGAACAGAGATCAGCTTATTGCCAATCATCATACGGTAGAGGAGATTGGTGAGATGATGGGAGCCGATTCCCTCGGTTATCTGGATTTGGACCGTATGGGCGAGATGGTCGATGGACTGAAATATTGTCAGGCATGCTTCAACGGAGACTATCCGATCGCACCGCCGACGAGAGATATCCGCGGCGATATGGAATTTTAGATTTAGGAGGATAAACCATGAACGATAGATACCAGAGTCCATTGTCGGAAAGATATGCAAGCAAGGAAATGCAGTACATTTTTTCTCCGGATATGAAATTTAAGACATGGAGAAAATTGTGGATCGCATTGGCTGAAACAGAGGCCGAGCTTGGTCTGCCGATTACGGAAGAACAGATCGCTGAATTAAAAGCGGCAAAAGATGATATTAATTATGACGTGGCAAAGGCCAGAGAAAAAGAGGTTCGCCATGATGTTATGTCCCATGTTTATGCGTATGGTCAGCAATGTCCGACAGCTAAAGGAATCATCCATTTGGGCGCAACGTCCTGTTATGTGGGCGACAATACGGATGTGATCATTATGCGTGAAGCCTTATACCTGGTGCGTAAAAAACTTTTAAATGTTATCAGTGAACTGGCAAAATTCGCTGATACCTATAAAGAACTTCCGACTCTGGCATTTACCCATTTTCAGCCGGCCCAGCCGACAACCGTCGGTAAACGCGCCAGTCTCTGGTTAAATGATCTAGTCATGGATTTATCGGATGTGGATTATATGATCTCCCAGTTAAAGCTGCTTGGCTCCAAAGGAACTACCGGAACTCAGGCCAGCTTCCTGGAGTTGTTTGACGGCGATCATGAGAAATGTAAAGAGGCCGACCGTCGTATCGCACAGAAGATGGGCTTCGATGCCTGCTATCCGGTATCCGGTCAGACTTATTCCAGAAAATTGGATACCCGTGTGCTGAACGTGGTTGCCGGCATTGCACAGAGCGCTCATAAATTCTCAAATGATATCCGTCTTCTTCAGCATTTGAAAGAGATTGAAGAGCCGTTTGAGAAGAGTCAGATTGGTTCTTCGGCTATGGCTTATAAACGGAATCCGATGCGCAGCGAGCGAATTGCGTCCCTTTCCAGATATGTGATGATCGATGTGCTGAATCCGGCGATCACAGCCGCAACCCAGTGGTTTGAGAGAACATTGGATGATTCAGCGAATAAACGTCTCAGCGTACCGGAAGCTTTTCTGGCGATCGATGGCGTGCTGGATTTATATCTGAATGTGGTTGACGGCCTTGTTGTTTATCCAAAGGTCATCGAACAGCGTCTGATGAGTGAATTGCCGTTTATGGCAACAGAGAATATCATGATGGATGCCGTAAAACGAGGCGGGGACCGTCAGGAACTTCATGAGCGCATTCGTACCCATTCCATGGAAGCCGGACGTATGGTTAAAGTGGAAGGCAAGCCAAACGACCTGTTGGAACGTATCGCCGGAGATCCGGCTTTCGGAACAACGATGGAAGAACTGCAGTCCATTATGAATCCGAGAAACTTTGTCGGACGTGCGCCGGAACAGGTAACAGAGTTTTTGAATGAGGTTATTCAGCCGATTCTTGATGAGAATAAAGAAGTTCTCGGCATGACGGCAGAGATTAATGTATAATGAGCAGTTGTTCATGATGGAGTGATAGCGCATGATCGGATTATCCGTTTTGGATATTAAAAATTTCATGGCGGGAATTCTTACCGGAACTATGTTTGATAAATTTTATCTGCGGGACGGTGAGATCCAGACATTTACAGAATTTCATTTGGGCGGTTATTTAAACCGCCCTTATTTCGATTCAGAAGAATGGGAAGCCCTGGAGGGACGGGAACTCTGTCTCTGGTCCGAGGTAAAACCCTTTGCTTTTCAATTAATAAAAGGGCATAAACTTCCGGTCCGCTTCCGATTGGTGTTTCAGCTTTCGGAGGAAAACACCCGGTGGTTGTTGGAAAGGCATCATCTGCCTGTTCGGGCGGAAGATATCGGCGGCCTGTTTATGAATATTACATACGACCATCAGAAACTTTTGTGTACGTCAGGTGTTTCTTATAAAACCTTTATTATGGATAAAACATTGGAACAATGTTGGGACGACACGGTCTGCCAGTATTTTAAACAGAATCATATCACAGTGGAGCCTGTGTAGATCAGGATTAAAAAAATTAGCACTCACCTAAAGTGAGTGCTAATTTTTTGTTGACAATCCGCCAAACAGGTATTACAATATGTTTCAGATAAGAATTTAAGGAGTGATTTTAATGGCAGAAACAATAAAGGAACAGGGAAGTTTATCCATTAACAGTGAAAATTTATTTCCGATCATAAAAAAATGGCTGTATTCAGATCATGATATTTTTGTCAGAGAGTTAGTATCTAATGGCTGCGATGCCATTACAAAGCTGAAAAAGCTGGAAATGATGGGCGAATGTGAAATCGCCGAGGATGAAAAAATGAAAGTGGAGGTCATTGTCAATTCCGAAGATAAGACAATGATCGTTCGTGATAATGGTATTGGTATGACAGCCGATGAAGTGAAAGAATACATTACGCAGATTGCTTTCTCCGGCGCTACCGATTTCCTGGAAAAATATAAAGATAAGACCAATGAAGATCAGATCATCGGTCATTTTGGTCTGGGATTCTATTCGGCCTTTATGGTGGCCGATCGTGTAACGATTCAGACACTTTCTTATAAAGAAGGCGCAGAACCTGTTTATTGGGAATGTGACGGAGATTCTGAATATGCTATGTCTAAGGGAGATAAAGAAACCCGTGGTACAGAGATTACTTTGTATCTGAATGAAGACAGTCTGGAGTTTGCCAACGAATACCGGGCCAGAGAAGTTTTAGATAAGTACTGTGCGTTTATGCCGGTAGAAATTTATATTTCCAAAGAAGGCGGCGAACCGGAAACTCAGAATGTAAAGGAAGAGGAACTGCTCGACACAGATAAGGTCATTGAATATTATACGGAACCGGCCAAGACCGAAGAAAAAGAAAATGAAGACGGCACAAAGGAAACTATCGAGATCACACCGGAACAGAAGATGGTAAAGATCCATCGTCGTCCGTTCCTCATCAACGATATCCATCCGCTCTGGGCAAAACATCCGAATGAATGTACAGACGAAGAATATAAAGCATTTTATCGGAAAGTATTTAACGATTATAAAGAGCCGTTGTTCTGGATTCATTTGAATATTGATTATCCGTTTAACTTGAAAGGTATTTTGTATTTCCCGAAACTGAATCTGGAATATGAAGCTGTTGAGGGAACGATTAAGTTATATAACAACCAGGTATTTATTGCAGATAATATTAAAGAAGTCATTCCGGAATTTTTGATGCTCTTAAAAGGTGTTATCGATTGTCCGGATCTGCCGCTGAATGTTTCCCGTTCAGCTCTTCAGAATGATGGCTTTGTTCAGAAAATCTCGGATTATATCACAAAGAAAGTAGCAGACAAGCTCTCCGGCATGTGCAAGACCGACCGGGAAAATTATGAGAAATACTGGGATGATATCAGTCCAGTTATTAAATATGGTTATATCAAAGATGAAAAATTCAAAGGCAAGATGAAAGAGTATATCCTTTATAAAAACCTGGAAGGAAAATATCTGACTTTGAAAGATTATCTGGAAGCCGCCAAAGAAAAGCATGAGAACCAGGTGTTCTATGTAACGGATGAAGTACAGCAGGGACAGTATATCAATATGTTCAAGGAGCAGGGAATGGATGCGGTTCTTTTGAAACATGCCATTGACCAGCCGTTCATCAGTGTTCTGGAACAGGATGAAGAAAACGTAAAATTTCACCGGATCGACACGGATCTGGCCGATATTTTCAAAGAGGAAGTCAATGAAGAAGACAGCAAAGTTCTGGAAGAGAATACAAAGACTTTGACAGATATCTTTAAGAAAGCACTGGGACGGGATAACATTCAGGTGAAGGTTGAAAAACTGAAAAATGCGGAAACCTCTTCGATGATTACTTTAAATGAAGAGAGCCGCCGTATGCAGGATATGATGAAGATGTACGGTATGACCGACATGAGCATGTTCGGCAGCGAAGGAGAGACTTTGATCCTGAATGCCAATAATACACTGGTACAGTATGTGCTGTCCAATACAGACGGAGAATATACAGATATGATCTGCCAGCAGTTGTATGATCTGGCCCTGCTCAGTCACAAACCGCTGGAAGCTTCCGCAATGACAGCGTTTATTGAGCGCAGCAATAAAATTCTGCAGGCATTGACAAAATAATTCAGTTGAAAACGAGGGCGGATACTTGACAAAAGCGATATCCGTAGGATAATATAAAAAAGTTACTATCGACAGACTGGAAATGAGGTTTGCTATGTACGATATTATTCTGGATACGCTGATGGATGGTATCCGTCTTTTACCTTTTTTATTTGTAACCTACATTGTTATGGAATATATTGAGCATAAGATGAGCGCGGGCACACGGCGGGCGGTTCAGGCCTCAGGAAGGTTTGGACCGTTGATCGGAAGTATTGCGGGAATCTTTCCCCAGTGTGGGTTTTCTGCGGCGGCGGCCAGCTTATATGCGGGCCGGGTCATTACCCGTGGTACATTGATCGCTATTTTTCTTTCCACATCGGATGAAATGCTTCCTGTGTTCATTTCACAGCAGGTTCCGGTAAAAATCATATTGTCGGTGCTGGGCATGAAAGTGGTCATCGGTATGGTGGCCGGATTTCTTGTGGACCTGGTGTTTACGCTGGTGAAGAAAGAGCCGGAACAGAAGATGGATATCCATCATATGTGTGAACACGACCATTGCCATTGTGAAGACGGTATTTTAAAATCAGCCTTTGTACATACGGCGCAGATTTTTTTCTTTATCATTCTTGTTTCGTTTATATTGAATTTGATCATTGCCGGAATCGGTGAAGACAGTCTGACAGAACTTATTTTAAATCAGCCGCTGATCGGCTCTTTATTATCCGGGATTGTGGGCCTTATACCAAACTGTGCGGCTTCAGTGGTCATTACCCAGCTCTATCTGGATGGAGCTATGAGCCTTGGAGCGATGATGTCCGGCTTGCTTGTCGGCGCCGGCGTCGGTTTGATCGTTTTGTATCGAACAAACGATTCACTGAGAGATAATCTGAAGATCACTGCAATTTTGTATGTGATCGGCGTTGTGGCTGGAATTATGGTTGATTTTCTTGGAATTACATTATAAAATCTGTTTGTACTGCACATGATAGATATGAGGAGGCAGATGAATATTATGGCTATGGGATGTTTGGGATTTGCCGCGGCTATTTGCGGCGGGGATCTGATCATTAAAGATTATGTGAAAGAAAATGTTGCGGAACACAGCCGGAAAAACCTGGCAGGAAATAAAGTGATCCTGACCAAGTATTTTAATAAAGGCGCCATGCTCGGCGCCATGGCCGATCGTCCGGAGCTGTTGAAGGGAATGACCATATTTGGCGTGGGTAGCCTGGCCGGTGCGCTGATGATGGTTGCCGGTAAACGGGGACACAGTTTACAGAAACTGGGACTTTCAATGATGCTGGGCGGCGCCGGAAGTAATGCCTATGAGCGGCTGAAATATGGTAAAGTGACGGACTATATCCGATTTAATGTGGGTACGGAAAAATTCAGGAACGTGATCTACAATGCGGGAGATTTTGCCGTATTTGCAGGGACACTGTTCTTGCTTTTTGGTGAAGGACTGACTTCGGAACGCTGAGGAAGAATATTCAGTATTATAATAGAAAAAGACCTGCGAGAGAAAAATGCAGGTCTTTTTCTTGTATATATGTAGTTTAAAAAGGATTAGCGATGATTACAATTTAATCTGGAAATCTGCATATGCGCTGCTTCCGTGTTCATGTCCGTCAAGACCATCCAACTCTTCCTGTTCTGTGACACGAAGTCCGATTGTCTTGTCAATAACTTTAAAGATAATGACAGCCATAACTGTTGTGAAGGCGCCGACGGCAACGACACCGAGAACTTCGACACCGATGAACTGGATCCGGCTCATGCCGTATTCTTCAAGGACAGAGGATTTGGCAAATACACCGGTCAGGATTGTACCGAGCATACCGCAGCCCCAGTGAACACCGGTAGCTCCGACCGGATCATCGATTTTAAGGACACGGTCGACAAATTCAACAACGAGAACGACTGCAAAGCCGCAGATCACACCGATGGCCAGGGCGCCATAATTGGATACGATATCACAACCGGCGGTCACACCGACCAAACCGGCCAGAGCGCCATTCATTGTCATGGAAATATCCGGTTTGCCGTAACGGACCCATGTGAAGAAGAGGGCGACTAATGTTGCAGCGGCAGCGGCCAGGTTGGTTGTCATGGCGATATTGCCAAGCTCCAGTGTGGCGGCAGTTGTGGAACCGCAGTTGAATCCAAACCAGCAGAACCAGAGAATAAATGTTCCTAAAGCGCCCAATGGAAGATTATGTCCGGGTATAGCATTTGGTTTACCGTCTGCACGGTATTTTCCGATACGAGGGCCAAGGATCGCAGCGCCGATCAGAGCGCACCATCCGCCGACGGAATGTACGGCTGTGGAACCGGCAAAGTCATGGAAACCGATGGAAGACAGCCAGCCGCCGCCCCAGATCCAATGTCCGGTGATCGGATAAATAAAGATACTGATACAGGCGCTGTAAGCCAGATAAGCCGAGAATTTTGTACGTTCAGCCATAGCGCCGGATACGATGGTTGCTGAGGTGGCACAGAATACGGTGTGGAAAATCATGAAAACACCGATTGGAAGCGCCAGTCCAAGTCCGGATTGAAGGGAAGATTCAAGGCTGTAAGGGTCGAAGAAACCGGATAGACCGATGATGCCATTTCCTTGACCGAACATTAATCCAAAACCAACGAGATAAAAAGCGATGGAACCAATGACGAAATCCATCATATTTTTCATAACAATGTTCCCGGCATTTTTGGCCCGGGTGAAACCTGTTTCTACCATGGCGAATCCGGCCTGCATAAAGTAGACGAGAAACGCTGCGATCATAGTCCATACAATATCTAATAAATTATATTCCATAATGGGTAGCCTCCTTTAAAAGCAATTATAAGTAAAAATAGTTTTGTCAAAAAATTTAAAGTGCATCGGCTCCGCGTTCACCGGTACGGATACGAACCGCATCAAGAACATCATAGATGAAGATTTTACCATCGCCGTAATTACCGGTTGTAATCTCTTTAACAACCCGGGATATAATTTCTTCAGCAGCGTCATCTGCAACGACAGTTTCAACCTTTACCTTAGGAAGCAGATTGACAGCGTAGGTCGTACCACGGTACATCCGGGTATACCCTTTCTGATTGCCATAACCCATAATGTTTGTTATCATAACACCACTTGCCCGAGAATCATCAAGAATTGATTTTAAGCTTTCGAGTTTTTCAGGTTTGATGACCATTTCTAATTTTTTCATATGATTTTCCTCCTCTTGAAAATTTATGCGGAATCAGTTTTTTAAAAATCCGCAAAAAGAAAAAGACGCCTTCGGATGAGATTTACTCATCTGAAGACGCCTTCGTCTTAACATGTGTTTTATTATATTCTCAAAATTTGGAAAGTCAATCGAAAATTTACAAAAAAATATTTTTTGGGAAAACCCCACAAACTTTTTTGAAAATCAGAAAAATTTTCAATCAATTTATCAAAATAAAGTTTCCAGTTCGTTAAGGCCGGTGTCAAAGACCTTTAAGGCGGATGTTGTCGGTTCGGTTGTGGTCATATCCACACCACAGGATTTTAATAAGTCGATGCAGTCCATGGAGCAGCCTCCGCTTAAGAAACGTTTGTAATCATTAAGCGCGCCCGGCTCGCCGGAGAGGATCCGGCTTCCAAAAGCGATGGCTGCGGAAATCCCGGTGGCATACTGATAGACATAGAACGGTGTGTAAAAGTGAGGTATCCTTGCCCATTCCATGGCAATTTCCTCATCGATGACCATATCCGGTCCAAAATAGAGTCTGTTCAGATCTTTATAAATTTCACAGAGTGAGTCGCAGGTCAGGGCCTCTCCGGCTGCTTCTTTTTCATGGGTGATCTTTTCAAATTCGGCAAACATGGTCTGGCGGAAAAGGGTTCCTTTGAACTGATCCATCAAATGATTTAAAAGATAAGCCTTTTCTTCTTTGGTTTCTGCCTTTTTTATCAAATGGGAAATAAGCAGGTATTCGTTGCAGGTAGAAGCAATCTCAGCTACAAATATATTGTAATTGGAATTGACATAGGTCTGGTTGGCATTGGTATAGCAGGAGTGGAGGGAATGCCCCATCTCGTGGGCCAGGGTGAAAACATTGTCCAGATTCCCCTGATAGTTCAGTAAAACATAAGGATGGGTGCCATAGACACAGGTAGAATAGGCCCCGCTGCGTTTTCCCTGATTTTCATAAATATCAATCCAGCGGTTATCAAAGCCTTCACGGAGAAGATCCAGATAGTCTTCGCCCAATGGAGCAAGCCCTTCAAGGACGATATTTTTGGCCTCTTCAAAAGGAATTTCAGGCGAATGATACTCGATGATCGGTGTATAAACGTCGTACATATGCAGTTCTTCTACGCCGAGAAGTTTTTTGCGGAGGGCCACATAGCGGTACATGGACGGCAGGAAACTGTGAACCGTGTCAATGAGCTGGGTGTACACGGCTGTTGGAATATGGTAACTGTCCAGGTGGGCTTCCATGGTAGAATGATATTTTCTGGCTCTGGTATAAAAAAGTTCCTTTTTTACATTGGCGCTGTAGGCTGCGGCTAAAGTATTTTTATAGGTTCCGTAAGTATGGTAAAGGGCTTCAAAAGCATCTTTACGTACTTGGCGGTTCCGGCTTTCCATAAGAGAGATGAAACGGCCATGGGTGATCTCAACCTGGCCGCCGTTGCCGTCGTCGATGGCCGGAAAACGTAGATCAGCGTTGTTGAACATATTAAAAATGGTCTGCGGGCCATAGCTCATGTCGGCGCTTAAAGAAAGAAGTTCTTCTTCTTTGGCAGAGAGCGTGTGGGCTTTCTGGCGCAGGGTGTCTTCAAGAAAATGCCGGTAATTTTCCAGTTTTGGTTCTTTGGCATACCAGTTTTCCAGAGTTTCCGGTGTCAGGGTTAGAATCTCCGGCGATTCCCAGGCAATGGCAGAAAAAAGGCGGGTATAAAGTCCAAGGGCCTGGTTTTTCATGGCCTGAGCCGTTGTATTCGCGGTATCCTGATCTGAATATTGGAAAGCATAACTGTAAAGCCGGTCGACGATTAGAAGCTGTGCGTCCTTTTCTTCCAGATAAGCGCGCAGATTGGCTGCGGACTGGCCGATTTTTCCCCGGTATGCGGCCAGAGTCTCTATTTTAGATTCTGCCTGGGAAAAAATTTCGGAAAATGCTGTGGGGCCGGCGCATAAAGGCGTTAAATCCCAGGTGTTTTCAGTACTTATTTCGGAGCGTTTTGGAACGCTGCTTGTTTGTGTCATCATCATTCCTCCTGTTTTTGTTAAGTTTATCCAAAATAGGATAATAACAGTATAATAATTTATTGTTTTTTTATCA
>CATZYB010000091.1 GCA_958426095.1 uncultured Lachnospiraceae bacterium | reverse complement strand
ATTTTTTAAGTTCCTGGTATTATGAAGAATTGTTTTTTCACTTTTTTGTTCTCTATTCAATTCTGGATATGCTATTCTTTTTCTTATTCATTGCATGTGGTATATGGGCGGTGAAATATTTAAAAGGAAATCATAAATCAATTAAGGATTTTATTCCTATAATTTTGGTTGTTGTATACCTTTTATATTTATTAAGCGGAAGCCAGAATAAGCTGAATTTTAGAGTGTATAAAAATATGAGATATGAAATTGTTGAAATGGTGGAAAACCATCAACTTGGTGAATCTGAAGAGAAGGGATTGGTCGAACTTCCTGACAAATATAAAAAATGTTCTTCCGGTGGAGATGTTTTAATATATCGGAATAATGATGAATATATGATTGGATTTTGGATTAAGAGAGGATTTTTGGACAGTGGTTTTTCTATGTTTGTTTATAAATCTGATGATAATGCGATGAATATAGAGCAGGCGGTAAGAGAATGTTTGTGGGATGGTTATGAAGTAAATTCGGAACAAAAGGAGAAACAGTGGTATTACATAATTGCCAGAGAAAGAAATGAGTAACTTCCAAAGTCAAATTTAATCATAGGAGAGAAGACATGTACAATCTTGATGGAATTTATTATTATATGGAGGTTCAAGTTCTGGCCAGCTTAATTGTAGGCATATTGGGAATAGTATTCAGTCTATTCAGTAAATGGCCGAAGAAGGAAATTCGGTTTTCAGTAGTGTTAGGCCTACTCCTTATAGTGCTTTCAGTCGATAGATTTGTGTTTTACAGGAGGGTTTTAGCTGAACCTAAGATAGAATTTTTCGAGGGGCAATATAAGAAAGAGTATCGTTCTAACGATTGTGTGTGGGCGATGGACTATGAGTTTAATGAAGATGATGGAACGCCCAGATGGGTTTTATTAGACAATCAGACAAAGAAAAAAATTTTTCCAGATGAGTTTGAGAAAGGGGCAAAATACAAAATTTATTATGAAGAGGAGACTCGTATTATCGTGAGAGTGGAGAGGCTCAGATAATATGCATCGCAGAGAGTGGATGATATCGAACCTTGCAGGAGAAAAAGATATGGATGAAGAATTTATAGTTGAATTTATATTGGGACTCTTATTTATAATAGTGCCGGTGTATGTAAAGCAACAATGAAAAATATCGGGAAATAAGGGATAATGAATATAAAGAACGGGGAAAGATTGAAGCGGAAATTGAACGGAAGATAATCATTGAAAGCAGGAAATATGAGAATGAAGAAAACCCAGAGAAAGTTGTGGAATATGAAGATGAGAAATAAAGTTGTGTGGGTGGAATTTATAAAGGAATTCCACCCCCGACTTATTTTTTTGGACATACTTTTTGCGTGGCTCATTGTTGTTCAAGCAGAGTTTCACGCTCATTGAGTACCTTGTTGAACCGTTTTTGGAACAGGGTAAAGGTAGTGGAAGCGGCAATGAAGTCGGAAATAGGTTCGGCCAGGAACACTGCAAATACCTTATCTGCGAAAAAGTTCGGCAGAATATAAATGAGCGGAATCAGCAGAATGATTTTCCGGAGCAGGGCCAAGAACAGAGAAATTTTTGCCTGTCCAATGGCGACGAAAGTCTGCTGGCAGGCTAACTGGATACCCATCATAAAGCCGGTGGCCAGATAAATGCGTAAAGCCCAGGAGGCCATGTCTTTTAATGCCGGGTCGTTGGCGAAAACACCGACGAGGAGTCCGGGAGCAGCCATATTGAGGAGCCAGTATAGGGTGGAAAAGGCAACGCAGCAGATAAAAAGCAGGCGGAAAGCCTGTTTCACCCGGGCCTTATTGCCAGCGCCGAAGTTGTAGCTGATGATTGGCTGGGCGCCCTGGGTCAGGCCGGACAGGGGCAGGGATAAAATCTGCATAATGCTTGTCAGGATCGTCATGGAACCGACAGCCAGATCGCCGCCGTATTTTTGCAGTGAAGTATTAAAGCAGATACTTAATAAGCTTTCCGTACTCTGCATGATAAAAGGAGATAAGCCAAGGGCAAGGACCGGCAGCAGGATACGTTTGGAAATCTTCATATTAGAAATACTTATTCTCAGTGTTGTTTTTGGACCTGTCAGAAATTTCAGGACCCAAATAGCGGAGATACATTGGGAAATAATGGTTGCCAGAGCTGCACCGCGGACACCCATTTGTAAACCGAAAATAAAAATCGGGTCTAAAACAATATTAATGACAGCGCCGATAACCACCGTAAACATACTGATTTTTGCAAAGCCCTGAGCAGATATAAAGCTATTCAATCCCAGGGAGATCATAACGAAAATTGTACCTATGACATAAATGTTCAGATATTCCATGGCATAAGGGAGAGTGTCGCTACTGGCGCCGAAAAGCTGGAGCAATGTCCGGCCTCCGATCAGAAATATGGCTGTCAAAGTGACAGCGAGGAAAATGAGAGCGGCAAAGCAATTGCCGAGAATCCGTTCAGCCTCATCCATGTTTTGTTCGCCCATTCGAATGGAAGCCTGGGGGGCTCCGCCCATACCAATCAGACAACTGAAAGCGGAGATTAATATAATAATAGGAAAGCAGACACCGACGCCCGTCAGGGCCAGTGTACCGATACCTTCAATGTGGCCGATATAGATACGGTCTACGATATTGTAAAGCATGTTAATGATCTGGGCGGTAATCGCCGGCAAAGCGAGCTGAAAGAGCAGACGGCTGATTTTTTCCGTGCCAAGTTTATTCGATGTATTTTGGCTCACTTTTATCATCCCCCTTAAAATTTGTATATTCATATTCAAATTATCATACCATATTCATTGTAAGAAAACAAGGATGGACCGCCTTTGCGGCGCGGATGCCGGCAAAGAGTCTTCGTTGCCAAAGTTGGGCGAATATGTTATGATTACAATGATTAAATGCGACCAGCAAGGAGTGATTAATAATGAAATATGATGTAATTATTATTGGGGCCGGGCCATCCGGTATTTTTTGTGCATATGAGCTGATTCGCAGCAATCCGGAAATGAAAATTTTAATGATTGAAAAAGGCCGGGCGATTGAAAATCGAAATTGTCCGAAGCGTACGACAAAAAAATGTGTGGGCTGTAAACCTTGTTCCATTACAACAGGGTTTGCCGGAGCCGGAGCATTTTCTGATGGTAAATTATCTCTTTCTCCGGATGTAGGCGGAAATCTGCCGGAGATTCTCGGTTATGACCGAACGATTGAATTATTAAATGAGGCAGATAAGATTTATCTGGAATTTGGAGCAGACGAGAGGGTTTATGGTCTGGAAGATTATGCGGCTATTGAGCGTATACGGACAAAGGCCATCCGGGCGAATCTGAAACTGATCGAATGTCCGATCCGTCATCTCGGTACAGAAGAAGGATATAAGATTTATACCCGTCTTCAGGAACATTTAATAGCTTCCGGCGTGGAAATTCAGTTTATGACCATGGTCCGGGATATTGTCATCGAGGAAGGTACGGCGAAGGGCGTTGTCACAGATAAAGGCGAGACTTTCTATGCCGATGAAATCGTTGCAGGTGTGGGGCGGGAAGGCTCTGAGTGGTTTTCGCATATATGCCAGAGCCATGGCATTGACACGAAAGTCGGAACTGTCGATGTAGGTGTCCGCGTGGAAGTCCGGGATGAAATTATGAAAGAGCTGAATGAAAAGCTGTATGAAGCAAAGCTTGTTTATTATACACCGACTTTCGATGATAAAGTGCGGGTATTCTGTACGAATCCATCCGGAGAGGTGGCCACAGAATATTATGACGAAGGGTTGGCTGTTGTCAATGGACATGCTTATAAATCCAAGGATTTAAAGACAAAGAATACCAACTTTGCCATTCTCGTATCCAAAAACTTTACGTCACCGTTCAAGTCACCGATCGAATATGGTAAATATATTGCCCGTCTGGGAAATATGCTTTGTGACGGAAAAATTCTGGTTCAGAGATACGGGGATTTCAAACGGGGCCGCCGGACAACGGATGAGCGTATGATCCGGAACAATATTACGGCAACTTTAAAGGATGCGGTGCCGGGAGATTTATCCCTTGTATTCCCTCACAGAATCATGGTCGATATTGCCGAGATGATCGAAGCGTTGGACAAGGTAACGCCGGGTATTGCCAGCGATGAAACGTTACTTTATGGTGTAGAGGTTAAATTTTACTCGAATAAAGTTCTGGTTAATGATGATTTTGAAACAAACATTCATGGACTTCGGGCTATGGGCGATGGAGCGTCCGTGACCCGTGGTCTGCAGCAGGCGTCTGCGAATGGTCTGGCTGTGGCGCGAAGTATTTTGAAAAAGAACCATGAGTGATTTTGAAAATTTGTATACAAAACTTATTGAATATAGTCAGAGTTCCGCTTATCCATTTCATATGCCGGGGCACAAACGGCAGATGATGTTCATGGAGAATCCCTATTGCTTTGACTTAACAGAAATCGATGGATTTGATAATCTTCATGAAGCCGGAGATTTGCTTAAAAAAGAGCAGGAACGGGCAGCGGCTCTTTACGGCTCAGAGGAAAGCCATTTCATGGTCAATGGAAGTACGGGAGGTATTCTGGCGGCCATCGCAGGGACTGTTCACCGGGGGGAACGGGTGTTGGTTGGAAGAAACTGTCATACCAGCGTGTATCATGCGCTGGAGCTGAACGGCCTCCGGCCCGTATATTTATGGCCGGAACTGGACGGAGGGCCGGGGATTTATCAGGGGATTACCCGCAAACAGGTGGAAGATATGTTGGAAAAATATCCGGATATCCGGGCGGTGATCTTTACATCACCGACTTATGAAGGACTTTTATCCGATGTGAAGGGTATTTGCGAGACGGCCCATCAGAGAGGGATTCCCTGTATTGTGGATGAAGCTCACGGGGCGCATTTGCGCTGGGTTGGCCTTGAAGATGCGGTAGCCTGCGGCGCCGATGTGGTCATCCAAAGTCTTCATAAGACCATGCCGTCTCTGACTCAGACAGCTCTGATTCATATCAACGGAAAGCTTGTGAATCGGGAGCGTCTCCGGAAAATGCTTGCCACTTATCAGACATCCAGTCCGTCTTATGTGTTAATGGCCTCTATCAGTCAGTGTATGACATGGTTGGAACAGGAAGGGCGGGAACCGTTTGAATTCTATAAGCGGCAGGTTCAGGAACTTCGAGAACGCCTGAAGGATATGAAACATTTGTATCTTTACGCGCCGGATAGAGCGTTCGACTGGGGGAAGCTGGTCATCTGTACCGGCAGATCCGGAGCTGGCCGGGAGCTTTACGACGGTCTTCGGCAAAAATTTGGTTTGCAGATGGAGATGGCGTCAGCCGATTATGTTCTGGCGATGACAACGGTGGGCGATCGACCGGAGGGCCTGCGGCGTCTGGCGGAGGCATTGGAGGCTATAGATATCGGGATGTATCCATCGGGTGAGAATAGTATTAAAATATCTGTGCCGACGGCGCCGGAGCGTTGTATGGAAATTGATGCGGCGGCAGAGCAGCCGACGGAAGCTGTGGCGTTGGATGGGACTTGCGGCAGAGTTATAGGCGATTATCTTTATCTATACCCTCCGGGAGTGCCGATACTTGTTCCGGGAGAAGTGATACAGATGGAACATATTGAGCAGGTTAAAAATTATCTGAGTCAGGGACTTGAAGTTCATGGCGGTTATTCGAAGGAGAACGGTAATGTCAAAGTTATTTTGCATCATGGGTAAAAGTGCTTCAGGTAAGGATACGATTTTTAAACGGTTGGTTCAGGATGAAGCTTTGAACTTAAAGACGGTCGTCTCTTACACAACCCGTCCCATGCGAGAGGGCGAGCAGGAAGGTGTCGAATATCATTTCGTTTCACCTCAGATATTGAACAGTCTCAGGGATAACGGACGGGTGATCGAATGTCGGGATTATCATACGGTGTATGGACCGTGGAGTTATTTTATGGTGGACGACGGTCAGATTGATTTTTCCGGGACACAGGATTCGGTGATCATTGGAACCCTGGAATCTTATCAGAAGATTCGGGAGTTTTTTGGCAAAGAGCATGTGATCCCAATCTATGTTCATGTGGAGGATGGACTCCGGCTGTCGCGGGCTCTGGAACGGGAAAGGCAGCAGGAAAAGCCGGGGTATGCGGAAATGTGTCGGCGCTTTCTGGCTGATATGGAAGATTTTTCCGATGAAAAATTGAATGCATGCGAAATTTGTCGGATTTATGAGAATGTGGATATGGAAACCTGTCTGGAAGAAATTCGCAGGGATATTCTGAAATTCCGAAAGAGTATATCGTAAATCCCGGAAAAGTGTGATATACTCAAAATAAAGTATTTTATGTGGACCAGAAATACTCAGATCAAACGGGAGGTGACACATGATGTCAGGCTTTAAAAATGTGATTGGCCATGAGCAGATTATTCAACACATGTCTACAGCTTTAAAAAATAAAAAAATTTCCCATGCCTATATTTTTGAGGGCCCTAATGGCAGCGGAAAAAATTTGTTGTCAAAAGCCTTTGCAAAAGCATTGGAATGTGAGGCGGGATACGGTGATTCCTGTGATATGTGTCGCTCCTGCCATCAGATGGATACGGGCAATCAGCCGGATGTGAAGTGGCTTACTCATGATAAACCGGCGACCATCAGTGTTGATGATGTCCGGACTCAGATTAATGCAGACATAGCGATCAAACCTTACAGTAGTAAGTATAAGATTTATATTGTAGATGAAGCGGAGAAGATGAACGAACAGGCTCAGAACGCTTTGCTGAAAACCATCGAAGAACCGCCGGAATACGGCATTATCATGCTGTTGACGAATAATCTGGAAGCAATGCTGCCGACGATTTTGTCGAGATGTATTACATTTCATCTGAAACCGGTAGATAATTATAAAATTGTAGAATTCCTTGAGAAGGAATACGGAGTGCCGGACTATAAGGCCCGGATATGCGCCGCCTTTTCTCAGGGAGTTGTGGGAAAGGCCATTGCGATGGCTTCATCGGAGGATTTTAATGACCTCCAGTATCACGTATTGAATATTGTAAAAAATATTCATGAGATGGATGTTTATGAGGTGATCGAGGTTGTAAAACGACTTAGCGCCTATAAGACAGACATAAATGATATCATTGATATGATGATGGTGTGGTATCGGGATGTTCTTATCCTGAAAGTGACTAAGGATGCCAATGCCATTGTCTATAAAGATGAATACAGATTCCTGATGGACCAGGCGAAACGCTCTTCTTATGAAGGATTGAACGACATTATTCAGTCTTTGGAAAAGGCGAAAGCCCGTCTGGCCGCTAATGTGAATTTTGAAGTAGCGATGGAAATGATGCTGCTTGTTATGAAGGAGAATTAGTGGGAAACAACGAGTCAAGCAGCTGTAGACATTGTGCTTGCACATGTGGATACAGATATTTGACGAGTGTAAAGTATGAGTAACGGAGAGCGATAGCCCGGAGTTACGAATGCTTCGGATGCGAGAGCTTCAAAGAAGCGGAGCAGCCGGTTTCATCACTATTTTTGCCTGGAGAGGAATGGAGATTAAGATGATAAAAGTGATTGGCGTGAGATTTCGTCAGGCCGGAAAGATTTATTATTTCGACCCGCTTGATTTTGATATAGAAGTCGGTCAGCATGTCATTGTGGAGACCGCCCGGGGGATTGAATATGGGCTGGTGCTGACAGGCCCGAGAGAAGTGGAAGATGAAAAAGTTATCCAGCCGCTGAAACCGGTGATACGTGTAGCGACGCCGGAGGACGACGAGATAGAGATGAAGAATAAGAAAAAAGAGAAATCAGCTTTTAATATATGCCTGGAGAAGATTGCCAAACATAAATTGGAAATGAAGTTGATCGATGCGGAATATACCTTTGACAATAATAAAGTGCTTTTTTATTTTACAGCAGATGGGCGTATTGATTTCCGTGAGCTGGTTAAAGATCTGGCTTCTGTGTTCAAAACACGTATTGAGCTGCGCCAGATCGGCGTTCGGGATGAGACGAAGATTCTCGGAGGTATCGGTATTTGTGGGCGGACGTTATGCTGTCATTCCCATTTGTCAGAGTTTGCCCCGGTGTCCATCAAGATGGCCAAGGAGCAGAATCTGTCTTTGAATCCGACCAAGATTTCCGGTGTGTGCGGCCGTCTTATGTGCTGCCTGAAAAATGAAGAAGAGACTTATGAGTATTTGAACAGTAAACTTCCGGCTATTGGCGACCGTGTGACGACCGTCGATGGTTTTCGGGGGGAAGTTTCAAGTGTCAATGTTCTGCGTCAGCTTGTGAAAATTGTGGTGACGCTGGACAATGATGAAAAGGAAGTCAAAGAATATCCGGTTTCCCAGTTGAAATTCCGTCCAAAACGGAAGAAAGAGCGTCTGAATATTAATGACGCTGAACTGAAACAATTGGAAGCGATGGAGAAGAGGGATGGCGGTTCGGCCCTGTAGGGCATTTCCGGTATCGGATAGACAGAGCTTCAAAAGAACTAGATTAACGGGGCATCCCATCAATATGGGATGTCCTTTTTCGGAGACAGGAAATTGGAGTTGGATAATCAATGATTGAATTAAAACAGGACGAGCGTCTGGACGATTTAGAGCGCAATGGTTACAAAATCATACAAAATCCGAATAAATTCTGTTTTGGGATGGATGCAGTGCTTCTTTCAGGTTTTGCTCATGTGCGAAAGGGCGAAAATGTTTTGGATATGGGAACAGGCACCGGAATTATTCCGATTCTTCTGGAAGCCAAGACGGAAGGAAAACATTTTACCGGTCTGGAGATTCAGGAGGAAAGTGCGGATATGGCCCGGCGCAGTGTGGCCTATAATCATCTGGAAGAACGAGTGGATATTGTAACAGGAGATATTAAAGAAGCTTCGGCCTTGTTTCCCTTGGCTTCTTTTGATGTGATCACATCAAATCCGCCCTATATGACGGATTTGCATGGTATTAAAAATCCGGAGGCCCCAAAAGCCATTGCGCGGCATGAAGTATTATGCACTCTGGAAGATCTGGTGCGGGAGACGAGTCGTCTTTTGCGGCCTGGCGGAAGGTTTTACATGATTCATCGGCCATTTCGGCTTGTAGAGATTTTTCAGACGCTGACGGCCTATAAGCTGGAGCCGAAGCGGATGAAACTGGTGTATCCTTTTGTAGATAAGGAACCGAATATGGTTATGATTGAGGCCATTCGGGGAGCCAGATCGATGATCAAAGTGGAGGAACCGCTGATCGTTTACAAAGAACCCGGCGTTTATCATGACGTCATATATGATATTTACGGATATTAGGAGGAAATGTCATGGCAGGAAAATTATACTTATGCGCCACACCCATTGGTAATCTGGAAGATATCACCTTCCGGGTATTGGAGACTCTTCGAAGTGTGGATGTGATAGCGGCGGAAGATACCCGTCATACCATAAAACTGCTGAATCATTTTGATATAAAAACACCCATGACCAGTTACCATGAGTTTAATAAGATCGATAAGGCCAAAATTCTGGTGGAAGATTTGAAATCGGGCAAGAATATTGCTCTTGTGACAGATGCGGGAACACCGGGCATTTCAGATCCGGGAGAGGAACTGGTAAAGTTTTGCCATGAAGCAGGAATTGAAGTGACATCCCTGCCTGGTCCGGCGGCCTGCATTACAGCGCTGACGATGTCGGGCTTATCTACCCGGCGGTTTTGCTTTGAAGGTTTTCTTCCGATGGATAAAAAGGAGCGGGAAGTGGTTCTGGAACGGTTTTGTCGAGAAACGCGGACAACCGTCTTCTACGAGGCGCCCCATCGACTGTTAAAGACATTGAAGGTCCTCAGAGAAGCGGTGGGCAACCGCAGGCTGACTATTTGTAAAGAGCTGACGAAACGTCATGAGAAAACCTGGCTGACCAGTTTGGATGAGGCTATTGACTGGTATGAGACAAATGAAGCACGGGGAGAATACGTTCTTGTCCTCGAAGGGGCAGATGCAAAGGCGCTGGAAGAAGAGCGGCAGGCGGCCTGGGAAACTATGTCCATCGAAGAGCATATGGAGATTTATCTTTCAAAAGGGCAGACAAAAAAAGAAGCAATGAAATCTGTTGCTTCCGATCGGGGGATGACCAAACGCGAGGTCTATCAGTATTTGCTTCATTAGGGGGGAATGGCTACGCAAGGACCGGGGGAGTCATTTACGCCACAGACAAAATGGGCCTGATTACGGTACGGGATACAATCAGGCTATGTAATGTGGTCTTACTCTTGGATATTAATCCCAG